>CAYUNO010000226.1:0-4024 GCA_964446075.1 uncultured Flavobacteriaceae bacterium
CGTCTTTTTTGAAAACAGGTTTTAATCCAGGGATTTTATCAAAAAAAACATTTTTATATTCTTCGTCGTGGTTAATAACTACATCTCCTTTTCGGGTAGAAACGGTTACCGGTACTATTTCGTCATTGAATTTTCCAGCTTCCCAAGCTGCTGCTGCTCGTTTATAACTTTGAATAGCGTATGCATCTTGTTCTTCACGACTAAAATTCATGTCTGCAGCACAGATTTCGGCACAAGCACCCATGAGTGTATTGTCGTAAACATCGGTTAATCCGTCAGTGATTATACCATCTAGTGCAGTAATGTTGCCATATTTATATCCGTTTCTGGAGGAGGGTAAATAGTGAGGTACCATACTCATATTTTCCATGCCACCGGCAACAACCACATCGTTGTGACCAAGCATTATGCTTTGTGCACCCAGTGCAATGGATTTTAATCCAGACGCGCAAACTTTATTGATTGTGGTTGCAGGTACATTGTCAGGTAATCCGGCAAATTTTGCTGCCTGCCGAGCAGGAGCTTGCCCTACACCGGCTTGTAAAACACATCCCATAAAGACTTCGTTTACATCCGAAGGGTTTATGCCCGATTTTTCTAAGGCGCCTTTGATAGCAGTGGCCCCTAATTTGGTGGCACTTACAGAGGATAAAGAGCCATTAAAACTGCCCATTGGCGTTCTAACTGCAGCAACAATATAAACTTCTTTGGTCATGATAACTATAATTACAAAGATAAGTCCTGCGATTGTAAATGCGTTGAACCGCCGTTAAAACAACGTAGTTTTGCATAAAGTAAATACCGTTATGATTTTGGTATTAGAGACCTCCGGTAGCTTTCCGTCTGTAGGCGTTGTAGATTTAAATGGCAGTGAGTTGTATTATTGTCAGCATACTGAAAAGCAATCCCACGCGGAAGTGCTAGCTACTTTGGTAGCCGATGCAATCGCTTCTGTTAAAGGAAAGGGAGGTGAAATTTTTGCTGTTGCAATAAATGAGGGTCCAGGCAGTTATACCGGTTTACGGATAGGCAGTAGCTTGGCAAAAGGATTGTGTTTTACATTAAAGGTACCCCTATTGGCGATTCCTGGAATGCATGGTTTGGGTAAATGGTATTTAGATAACAACGAAAAAGTACAAGGGGTATGGGTAATGATCGATGCACGAAGGGATGAGGTTTATGCTACGTTTGTGGATAGGCATTCAATAGAAAGGAATATTCCGCAGGCGATGATTTTACCCCAAGAATTTCCAGTGAACCAAGCATTTGACAGTTTCGGTTTCGTTGTGGATTGCCGCGAAAAGGTAAGTCGACTATTATCATTAGGCGAGGAATCAAATGTGAAGGAGGAGTTTATTTCGGTAAGACACTTGTATAATTCGGCTATTTTGTCTTTTAAAACAAAAAAATTCTCCGATGTGGCTTATTTTGAGCCCTTTTACTTGAAGGAATTTCAAGCGGGTATTAGCAAGAAGTTTAGTGTTAAATAATAGGTGTTTGGGTTGTGTTAAATGATTCTTAAAGGTATTCGTCATGGCCAAATCGGTATTGTTTTTAGATCAATTGGATAGTTTTTCTTATAACATTGTCCATTTATTGGAATCAATTTGTGGGGAAACACATGCCATTAGGGTAATTAGGTACGATGATGAAACTATGTGGAGCGATTTAGTTTTAAATGGATTGGCTAATTTTAGTGGATTGGTAATTGGTCCCGGTCCTGGTCGGCCTTCCGATTATCCCAGAATTTATGAGTTAGTTGAAAAATCTAAAGGTCAAATTCCAGTTTTAGGTATTTGTTTGGGTATGCAGATATTGGGTGAGATGTTAGGGTATACCGTATCCAAAGCGCCCTTGGCGGTTCATGGAAAAATGAGATTTATGCAACACGATGGAACTGGGCTTTTTAAGGGATTGAAATCGCCTATGGAAATTGGTAGATATCATTCGTTGTGTATTCAATTAGACTCATTGACAAACGAGGCTCAGCCAACCGCCGTTTCGATAACAGCATTGTGTGATGATTTGCCGATGGCAATATCGGAAAATAATCTTTGTTGGGATGCTGTTCAATTTCATCCTGAGAGTGTATTAACTCCTCAAGGGAATAGAGTAATCGAGAATTGGGTTAAACTTCGATTATGAAAGTGCAATGGCAATTTCTACGCCTTTTCTAAATGTAAGTGATAGGAGATTAATTGTTCGATTTGTTTCGGCGAATATCCACATAACTCATAGAGCTTATTGTTGCTTCCATGTGGTATGAAAGTGTGAGGTATTCCTAAGTTTTGGTAGGTGCCTTTCCAACCTTTCTCAATTACTTCTTGTATTATGCCCCTACCCCATCCACCTAATATACTGCCATCTTCAACTGTTATAATGTGATTGAACGGCTTCATTAGTTCTGATAAATTAGTAATCGCTTCAGAATGTATAGCATTGAAGTGCATGTGCGCTATTTGGGTAGTAGCGTTTCCTTTTTGGGCCAGCTGAGTCCCATATCCGGTGCTAATTAATAGCAATTTGGTATTAGAATTTTCTGTCAACCATATAGGGTTATTGGGAGAATAATCACGCAGCATTGAAGGATGGACCATTTGTTTAAATTGTTGAAATTCTGCTGTGTCTGGAATATTGCCCTTGGGATATCGTATAGCAACTGGCTTGTTTTGGGTCATTGACCACATCATTTGCTTATATAATTCTACTCCATTATGGGGTGCTAACATAATGGTTTCTGGTATGCAGCGTAAAAAAGAAATGTCAAAAGCTCCGTGGTGGGTTGGGCCATCTTCACCAACCAATCCTGCTCTATCGATGCATAGTAAAACCGGCAATCCTTGCAATGCTATATCATGAATCCATTGATCGTATGCGCGTTGTAAAAACGACGAATAAATATTTACAATGGGTTTTTTGCCTGAGGTTGCAAAGCCAGCGGCAAATGTTAGGGCATGTTGTTCTGCAATTCCTACGTCAAAAATTCGATTGGGGAATTCTTCCATGGCCGGCATCATTCCGCATGAAGAAGGCATGGCTGGCGTTATTGCAATTGTGTCTTTGTTAGATGTTAGTATGCTTAGCAGAGCTTCACCAAAGACCTCTTGCCATTTAACTGCAATATTACTTGTGTCCGTATTTGGTGGAGTTTCTACTTTAACAAATTTTGCGGCACTATGCCATTTGGTTTGTTCCTTTTCTGCGGGAAGGTAGCCTTTGCCTTTAGTAGTTTTTACATGCAGTAATCGAGGTCCTTTTTCAAGATAAATGTGTTGTATTTGCTCTAATAAAACATTTACATCGTGTCCATCAATGGGCCCATTGTATTTTATGCCATAAAATTCTACAAATGACTGAATTGTGTTGGTGGAATTATTTTTTAAATGTGAATTTAAGGCACCTGTATTGGGGTCGATTCCCATGTTGTTATCATTAAGTATGATTAAAACATTGGCGTCGCTATTCCATAGATTATTTAATGCCTCAAATGCAAGGCCCGCAGTTAGAGCGCCATCGCCAATTACAGCTACGTGCACAGAATTTTTGTGCATATTGGCAATGGCCATACCCATAGCAGCCGAGATTGATGTGGATGAATGCCCTGTCCCAAAATGGTCTAAATTATTTTCTTCACGTTTGGGGAATCCTGATATATTTTCAAAAGTGCGAATCAAGGGTAGGTCCTTGTATCTGCCCGTTAAACATTTATGTGCATAGGATTGATGGCCTACATCCCATATCAAGGTGTCGTTGTTGTTGAAATCAAGAATTTTATGTAGAGCAACAGTAAGTTCAATTACGCCGAGATTGCCTGCAAAATGGCCTCCAACCTCTAAAATGGTATCTACAATATAGCTGCGTAATTCATCTACAAGCGTGTGCAATTGCTCATGCGTAAATGATTTGATGTCATTTGGGTGCTGGATGCTTTTAAGAAGCATGATACAAAGATAATTCCGACATTAAATTTTTAATTATTGAATGATAAATTGATTCAAATTTTTATAAAAAATGATTGTAAAAA
>CAYUNO010000227.1:0-3988 GCA_964446075.1 uncultured Flavobacteriaceae bacterium
GTACCAGTATGACAGCACCTTCGTCGGGTAAAAATCTTGAGATACAATTTAAAACATCGGATACCTTATTGGAAGACAGTACGGTGTTTATGGTGCTGAAGATTAGTGATTTGACTAATGGATGCGATACGTTTATCCGCAGGCAAGTTTTAATTGCGCCGCGAGTTATTCCTACGGTGAAATTACCCTCAAAAGTTTGTGTGGGTGATACAATTTTGTTTGAAAATAGATCCCGAATTAGAAGCGGTTACATGACCTATTGGTGGGATTTTGGCACAGGAGATCCAAATGATACTACCCAAGAATCGGATCCAACTTTTGTTTTTGGTAAGAAGGGAACTTACAACGTAACATTAAAGGCTTACTCCGGATTATATGGGTTTGTTTTTAGTAAAGTGATTCCCTTGAATGTAAACGAAATTCCGGTGGTTGATTTTACGCGAAGCAATGCTTGTGTGGGCGATAAATTGGTGTTTGTAAATAAAACCACGCCCAAATCTGCTGCTCGTTATTGGGATTTTGGAGATGGAAAAGGATTTGTATTAAATAATGCAGATACGGTTAAAATGAGTTATGCATTGCCTGGGACTTATACGGTGATTTTAAAGGCTGATTATTTGGGATGTATTTCTCAAAATACACAGAAGGCTTTCGCATTTGTGAAACCCAAGGCCGATTTTAATTTGAAATCAGGAAGATGTGAGAATAATCGATTTGAATTTGAAAATAAGTCGACCATTTCAACAGGAACTATCGGAAGCAAATGGTTCATGAATAGTTACGATAGCACCACCAATGAACAAAATGGGAAGTGGAAGTTTAAAACAGCGCCTTCTGTGTGGGTATCGTTGTTGGTTAAATCAGAATTTGGCTGCGTAGATTCTGTGCGCAAAACATTTAGAGTTTATGATGCTCCAGAAGTTGGGTTTGATGTAGATAGGGCTTGTTTGATATCGGGCTCCAAGTTTACGAATAGAACTGCTGTTGTTTCCGAAGGAGTTTCCAACTATCAGTGGAGCGTTAGCGATGGTACAACCTTTTCTAGCGAGAATGTGACCAAGAGTTGGTCGGATTTAGGCAAGAAAACAGTAAAATTAAGCGTTTCGGTGTCCAATGGTTGTGCAGATTCATTGATTAAGACAATAGAGGTATTAGATCAAGGGAGCCCAGCATTTGAGGCGAAAAATGCTTGCTCCGGGGATGAAATTGAATTTAAAAATACTTCTACATTAAAATCGGGGAATTCGGTTGCTTACAGCTGGGATTTTGGAGATAAGACCACTACAAGTATTGAATCGCCCAAGAAACGATATTCAGTTAATAGCACTACCAGCTATTTTGTAACATTGCGTATGTTAGTGACAAACGGGTGTTTTGATTCTATAACTCAGCGAATAGATGTTTTTGAAAAGCCAATAACATGCGATTTTGTAGCAACGCCGGATTATTCTCAGTATTATTGGGGATTAAAAGTGGTTCCAAAGGATTCAATGGGAGTATTAGGCGGACAGGCAAACGTGGATTATACCTTTATGATTTCTGGGGTAGATACGGTTTACGACAAGGATGCTGCTGCCATGGCATTGGTAAATGTAGGTGCAGATGGTTCGTATGATGTGCGTATGATCGCTACTATGCGTAACGGAGGAAATTGCAGTTGCGATATAACAAAGAAAATGATTGTAGTAGACCGATTGTCTGTTGGTAGGCAAGCGCATTCTTGGAATGCGGTAATGTTGCCTAATCCTGCTCAAACGGAAGTGACCGTGGTAATGCAAGGTGCAGATGCGTTGAAGAGAGCGGAAGTTTATTCTATGGATGGGAGACTAATTCGTTCATTTGCATCCAGTGATTTGGTTGGTTCTTCAGGAAATTGGACATTCTCTGTAGTAGATTTTAGTTCTGGCGTTTATTGGGTGAAATTGGTTACGGAGCGCGGGGAAAAGGCAATTCGCTTGATGAAAAAATAAATGGATTCCAACAGATTATTTACTTCTTCCGATTCTGAAAGTGATTTTCAGCATCAAATTCAAGAGAATATCCACATTGTATTTTGGCTACTGAAAGATTTTGCTTGGATTATGCACTTCCGAGCTTTTGGATTTCTAATGGCTATTCCCACGTTTGTATTGTCTGTGTATATAACACTAAAGAGTTTATCTACGTGTTTTGATATTTACTACAAGTGGATGTTTTTACAGATTCGATACACCTTAAAACTCACTGGGGGATTGGAAATTTCAGAAATTGGAAGTTGGCGAGATTTGCGATTTAACGAAATTTTTCAGTCTGATTATGCCCGCACCATGATGGATGATTCCAAGTGGGCAATTGTTCGATTTTTACTGTATGGTAAAATAACTATCGGCAATATTGCTAAATTAGATCATCGGGAGTTGATTAAAGCTGCGTCGAACTTGTACCATAATTTAGCAATCACCTGCTGGATTTTGGGTAATGGAACATGGATGGTTGGCGAGTTTTACTTTGAAGACTCCATTAGATATTTAGCCATTCCGTTTTTCTTATTGGGGTTGTTTTTTATTGTTTGGTACTATTTGGTGGTGTTGGATAACTTAGAAAAGCAAAAGGCTTCCAACGCGGAAGCCTAATGCAAACTAAACCCATAAACTTATACTTGATCTCTTGCAGTATATTGACGATGTATACAGCTAAAATGTTGGTTCTCCCCTAAGAAGTTCATCGGTAAAAATGGGCTTTTTGTCTGAATTTATAATGAATGGGTTGGGGTTTAACTTGAAACTTGAAATCGCTGATTTGTATTTTGACTTTGATTAATTCTGTTAATATCAAGATTTTCGCTAATATCAAATTGGTATTCATTGCTTAATCCCGCTGTTATTGGGAATTTTGGGTTAACTTTGCGAAATCCTATGGAGACACAGGTTTATGTTCCGGTAAATAAGGTACGGGTAGTTACTGCTGCCAGTTTGTTTGACGGTCACGACGCTGCCATCAATGTGATGCGCAGAATTATACAAAGTACGGGTTGTGAGGTGATTCATTTGGGTCATGATCGCAGTGTTCAAGAGGTTGTGGAGACGGCGATTCAGGAAGATGCCAATGCGATTGCGATGACTTCCTATCAAGGTGGACATAACGAGTACTTTCGGTACATGTATGATTTACTAAAGGAGCGAGGCGCGGGTCACATCAAAATTTTTGGTGGTGGCGGAGGGGTTATTCTTCCCGAAGAAATTTCATCGTTGATGGAGTATGGGATTTCCCGTATTTATTCTCCAGATGATGGAAGAGCCATGGGATTACAAGGAATGATTAACGACCTGGTTAAACAAAGTGATTACCCCACTGGGCACCAATTGAATGGTGAAGTTAAGCGCATTGATACTGGGGGATTAAGTAAATTGGATATAGCCCGATTAATTTCGGCTGCCGAAAATCATCCGGAATTGCATGCGTCGGCATTGAATGATATTCGCGATCGAGCATTAAGCATGGCCACTCCCGTATTAGGTATTACAGGTACAGGTGGAGCGGGTAAGAGTTCGTTGGTAGACGAATTGGTGAGGAGATTTTTGATTGATTTCCCTGATAAAAAGTTGGGTATAATTTCGGTTGACCCTTCGAAGAGAAAAACAGGCGGCGCGTTATTGGGCGATAGAATCCGAATGAACAGCATTAACCACGATCGGGTTTACATGCGTTCAATGGCTACACGTCAGGCGAATTTAGCTTTGAGTTCGCATGTGGACGATGCCGTTAGTATTTTGAAGGTTGCGGGGTATGATTTGGTGATTGTAGAGACCAGCGGCATTGGGCAGAGTGATACCATGATTACGGAACATTCCGATGTTACGTTGTATGTAATGACCCCGGAATACGGTGCAGCTCCCCAATTGGAGAAGATTGACATGTTGGATTATGCCGATGTGGTTGCATTAAATAAGTTTGATAAACGCGGGGCATTGGATGCGTTGCGTGATGTGCGTAAGCAGTACCAGCGCAA
>CAYUNO010000228.1:0-3983 GCA_964446075.1 uncultured Flavobacteriaceae bacterium
GGCAACAATCCTTGCTGCTGCAATCGAGATTTGGCAGGTTCAAAGATTTCATCATCGCTACCTGTAACGGAATGTCCGAGGGCATGTAATTCCAGCGCAAGATTGTGCATTACAGCGCCACCGATAGCAATAAAATGGTAATTCATAGTGATTTTTTAAGCGAAAGTGCGAAAGTACTATGCAAGGTAATCCAAATGGAGAAAAAGGCGGTTTTTTTTGCTATTTTTGCGGAAACTAAAAAGAATGAAAGTTCTCGTTTGTATCAGCGTGGTTCCAGATACCACTACAAAAATTGGGTTTATTGAAAACAATACCCAATTCAACACAGCCGGTGTTCAGTATATTTTAAATCCTTACGACGAATTGGCGGTTACGCGCGGATTGGAATTGGCAGAAGCCAACGGCGGAACTGTAACCATTGTTCACGTTGGTAAAGCTGATAGTGAAGCGGTTATACGCAAGGCATTAAGTATGGGTGCTAACGAGGCAATTCGTATCGATGCTGATCCCATCGATGCTCAATTTGTAGCCGCTGAAATTGCAAAAATTGCCAACGGATATGATTTAATTTTAACCGGCAGAGAAAGTATTGATTACAACAGCGGTGCTGTATGTGGCTTATTAGGTGAACTGTTGGGAATTCCTTCGGTGAACGTAGTCACTAGAATCGATTATAATAATGGAACCTTCAGTTTTGATCGCGATATTGACGGTGGTAGAGAAACGGTTTCATGCGCTGCTCCTGTAGTTGCTAGCGCTCAAAAAGATTTATGTGAACCTCGTATCCCCAATATGCGCGGAATTATGGCGGCAAGAACCAAACCATTGCAATTACTGCAGCCTCAAACGGTTGCTGATTTTTCCGCCTCCAAATCGTATGAGTTGCCCACTGCCAAGACCGGGGTTAAAATGATAGACCCTGAAAATGCGGCACAATTGATCGATATTTTAAGAAACGAAGCCAAAGTAATTTAAACCACAATGAAAAACATTTTAGTATTTGCGGAAAGCGCAGACAATACCTTTAAAAAATCCACACAAGAGGCTATTTCCTATGCACGTGAAATTGCAGAAACCGCTGGCGGTTCGGTAACGGCATTAGTTATTGGAGCTGCTGATGGAAGTAGTTTGGGTACTTACGGTGCACATCAAGTGGTTAGCGTTGATTACGCAGGAAACTTTACTTCCGATGCGTATTCTACCATCATCGCAGAAGTAGCAAAATCCATGCAAGCCGATTTATTGGTTATAAGTAATACGTATTCCGGTAAATCTGTAGCACCTCGTGTAGCTGCAGTATTGGATGCATCATTAGCAACCAATGTTATCAGTTTACCAGTTACCACTGACGGATTTGCCGTTAAACGCGGAGTATTTTCCGGAAAAGCATTTGCTTGGGTGAATCTAACCAAATCATGCAAAGTGTTAAGCATTACACCAAACTCGTTCGAAATTAAAGCGTGGGGCGGAGATGCAAATAAATCCACCAGCGCAATTTCAGCTACGTCTGGGATTACGGTGGAGCAAGTGAATAAAGTAACCGGAAAAATAGCTTTAACGGAGGCAGAAGTGGTAATTAGCGGTGGACGAGGATTAAAAGGCCCTGAAAATTGGGGAATGATTGAAGAATTGGCCGATGCATTAGGTGCTGCTACTGCTTGTAGTAAACCGGTAAGTGATATGGGCTGGAGACCCCACAGCGAACACGTTGGGCAAACAGGTATAACGATTAAGCCAAATTTGTACATTGCCGTTGGCATCAGCGGTGCCATTCAGCATTTGGCAGGTGTTAGTTCAAGCAAAGTAATTGTTGCAATCAACAAAGATCCCGAAGCACCTTTCTTCAAAGCGGCGGATTACGGAATTGTTGGCGACGCCTTTGATGTATTGCCCAAAATTATTGCTGCTGCAAAAAATTAATCCATGCGCACCGAGTTAGAAATACGGAACATTGTACCCGCACACTCACACGGTGCCTACACGCTATATCTTAAAGAAAAGTTTGGGACTCGGGTATTGCCCATTATCATCGGCGGTTTTGAAGCACAAGCCATCGCCATGGAATTGGAAAAAATGAAACCCAGCAGACCCCTAACCCATGATTTATTTGCCAACACCCTTAGAGAATTTCACTTGCATGTAGTGGAAGTAAGTATCGATCATTTGGAAGAAGGTGTTTACTTCGCTACCATCACTTGTAGCGATGCACTGAAAAGCGATGCACCAAGAATCAAATTAGATAGCAGAACTTCGGATGCTATTGCGATGGCAACCAAGTTCCAATGTCCAATTTATTGCTCCGAATCGGTATTGAACGAATCTGGATTTTCCGATGACAAAGAGGAAGAGGATTTCGATACCCCCGGAAGGTCCGAAGAAAAAGACATTCAGCCAACGGCCAAGAACGAGGATAAATTAGCTGGATATAGTTTGGATGAATTAGAACAACTATTAGAAGAAGCCATTAATATTGAAGATTATATTCGTGCCGCTCAAATTCGGGATGAAATTAAACGCAGAAAATAATGGCTAGTTTATTTCTTATCAATAATCAGTGGGTGGATGCAAATCAACCTCACTTCCCTCCTACTTTTCGTGGATATCGTTATGGAGACGGTTTTTTCGAAAGTTTGCGATTGGAAAATGGTAGGGTACTTCATTTATTGTTACATGCCGAACGCATTAGAAAATCTGCGCTACTCCTAAAACTAAACCTTCCCAGCGCATGGGACGAAATAGCCTGGGAAACACAAATCACCGCAGCTTGTCAGAAAGCCGGCTTTAAGCAAGCCCGCATCCGATTGAGTTTTATACGCGATACCGACGGTTTTTATACTCCAGACAACAATGAAGTCTGCGTAATTACCGAAATTCAAGAGGAAGAGCAAAGTGGTTATCCTTGGCTGGAAAAAGGACTTTCTGTGGGTACGTATAAGGAAATGTCGAAAAACAACAACTACACTTCTACCTTAAAAACCTGCTCCTCCTTGATTTACACCATGGCGGGTATTTATGCTAAAGAGCGAGGCTTGGATGAGTGCTTGATTTTCAACGACTATGGAAGACCCTGCGAAGGTGTTTCAACCAATGTTTTTATTGTTGCTAATGAATTTGTAATCACTCCGCCAATTTCAGAATACTGTATCGATGGAATTATGCGAAAAGTGGTAATGCAATTGGCGGCAGGCTATGGATATTCCGTTCAAGAACGACCTATTACCGAAGTTGAATTAAGTGCCGCGGATGAGATCTTCTTTACCACGGCCACCCGTGGAATTTTGTGGACAGCCAATTATCAAGGCAAACCCATGAAAAACTCCGTTTCCAAGGTTCTTTACGATCAATTGGTAAAAAGCCTATAAACACCAATCCAAATTGAACTCTGAGAAGTTCCATTGCGATAAATCAATTTTACGCTGTTTTATTAGATATTTACCGCTAACTCTTTTACCCTCTCGATTTGTATAGGTGCTAAATGCATGAATATACCCCCAGTATTCTAGGGAACAAGCGCTTACTTGTAAACCATTTAACAAGTATCTTCCCTTGTTAATTTTCCCAGTTGATGGATTCACATAATACCCTTTTTTATCGAATAAAAACGGTTCATAATCCGAAACCGGCATCCATGGATTGTTCTCTGGAACGCATTTTAATCGACAGCTAGTTTTCCCCAATGTTACTTTTTGAGCTCTGCCCTTGCCTTTAAATACTTCAGCAGGATAGATCAAATCATTGGTGTGGGAAATGAGATAGATAATAAAAGTATCCCGTTGAGAGTACATCCCATTCATACTTATAAACTCCTCGTCACTGTGAATTCTAATAGCACCTTTACATGATCCTTTTACATTTTTAATAATTAAATTACTACCCTTTAGGTCGGATCTGTAATTGGTAATGTTGATCCCAAATCCGTACTTCCCAGTATTCACTTTCAAGCAAACTGTTCCCGAATCGGACGGTATTGGATATACAATATA
>CAYUNO010000229.1:0-3977 GCA_964446075.1 uncultured Flavobacteriaceae bacterium
GGATCCAAGGGTTAGACAAGTAAGAGAACAAGACGATTTATTTACCTTATTTGATTTTTCCGCCAAGTGGGATATTATTCCAAGTATCCTTTGTCAAAACCACACCAAAACCATTAAAGGTTTTATGGGACAAACCACAGCATACCACAGCGATTTAATCAAAAGCGACGTTATTGTAATGGGCGAAAATGCATTGTTAGGGGAAGCGAAATACTTACACGGCGAATTAGGCAAGGGTACCTTTACTTTCTTTGGCGGACACGATCCGGAAGATTACCAGCATTTGGTTGGTGAACCTGCTACCGACTTAAATTTACATCCTAACAGTCCAGGTTATCGATTGATATTAAATAACATTCTATTTCCATCCGCAAAGAAGTCAAAACAAAAAACCTAGTTGCGATGAATTTTCGCAAAGGCGTCAAAATATTTCTTCTATTTGCCATTTTAACTACTTGGCTTGTCCCTCTATTGCATCCAGTATTGCATTATGATGAATTAAGTGCAGTAAGTAGGGCCATTGAATATCCAATTCTAACCGATCAATGGGAATACGGTATAAAACCCGATGGGCATCCGCCATTATTGCAATTGATAATTTGGGGAAGCATTCAAATAGCAGGTATACAACCGGTTTTTTTACGACTAATTGGAATTATCTTCGGCTTATGGGCAGTTTGGATAGGCTATAAATTATCCTTGCAACTTACATTCAATAAAAAACAACCAATACCATCTCGAACATTAGTCATTGCGCTTTTCCGAACGCGGAGAAAAGGCCAAAACACATTACCCGCGGCAATTTTCACTTTACTTTTGTTAGGTTTATGGTGGTGGAGTGTTTCAATCGGTTACCAAGTAAGACCCTATTCAATAGCACTACCCTTTGTTTTAAAAACTTGGGCTTGGGCATTTTCTACCATTCCGAATTCAACAAAAAAAAGCTATTTATTGGTTTTAAAAATCGCTTTCTACACCCTAATGTGTGCCTGGATTCACCATTTTGCATTTTTGTCCTGCTTAACTGCTGGGATCGTTTTTTTTACACGATTATTTACCTCAAGTCAAAAACACAATTCTACCCAATCTAATTTTCTAAAAACCTCTTTTATCCATGGGTTGATTTTTACTGGTGTTCTCACTTTGGGTTATTACCCCCTGTTTGGTATTCTAACATCACAACTAAACGAAGGTGGGCTATCGTGGTTGGGCAAACCTCAACCCATGTTTCTGTTTGATTTTATTTGCGAAAACTTTCATTCCTTATGGGTTTTATTGCTTGTAACACTTACAGCAATCGCCTGTTTTACACATACGAAAACCTCATTGATTTTATTGGGATCATTTCTATTTCAATATTTAGTATTGCATTTCTACAGCTTGTTAAGCAAACCCGTTTTACAACCAAGTTCTTTGTATTTTTCAATTCCACTTTTGTTTTTTATGGCCGATATTGGCTGGAAAAAAACAATAGATTATTTAATTTCTAGAAGGTGGCAAAAACAGAAGTTGTTGCAATCATTGGTTACTTTTTCGCCTTTAATTTTAGCAACGGGTATGTTAATTGACTCTACCCTGTTACAAAAATGGTTTACATTAAGGCAAAAAAATTATCATCATCAATTTGCGCAACAAATACTACACAATCCCAAAAATCAACATTTGTGGTTTGATGCAGAGATTGAAACTATTGAATTTCATTTAGATAAACCATACAATAGCTACATCAACACTAGATGTATTTCTGAATGTAAAAAGCCATCGGATATACTTAATTTGTTAACCACATTAGATGACGGGGACTCATTAATTGTTTGTTCCCAAGCAGGTTCTCAACCCTGGTTGCTACCCTATCTTTCTATTTTTTTTAATTCTGTATCGGTTTCAAATAATTTCATAGGAGGCCAAATTATCCGGTTTGCGGGATATAATCGAAACAAACAATTACAAAATCCTTTTCGATGTGATGTACAATTGGCCAATTTGCAGTTTCCAAACAACAATAAAACGGCTCGAAATTGCGGATATTATTGCCCAATTCCATTATTAAATGACACCTTAATTTATAACACTTCTGATACCATTAACTTTCGATATACAATTGAATTACAGGTATTAAAACCCAAACCAAATGATGTTATCGTGGTTATCGCACCGGTTGAATGGAAGTCTCATTACTCAGGATTAATTGTTGAATCAACGTTGCATAATGATCATTCCCAAATTGACTGGCGTGGTACACTTTTCCAAGACTTTCAATTACCAAACTGTTATTTTGGAATACATACGATTAAGTTAAGCGATATACCAGGCTGGAATCACCGAACCCAACTTGGAATCAATGTATTTGGGTCATGGGCATGGGTAGGAATTTGGAAAGGGAATCCATTCCAATATGGTGTTACGCCGTATATCAGCGATATATCTCTGGATTAATTACCGTGAATACCCTGCTCAAATTAAAACCTAAACGAATCCCAGCTTGGTTCCATCTGTCTGATGTTCTAGCAATAAATAAGGATTCATTAAGACCAAAACTGTTGGTAAATTGTAATTGAAAAACATGTCCTCCGGTTTCAATATCAAACCCTAAACTAAAACTATTGATGGTGGTTCCTTTATTAGTTAAGATGGGTATATAGTCTACATTCAGCGTGGTCCTCGTAGTTAATTTCTGCCGCATCCCTAATCCCAAATACCAATGCGATTGGGTATTTGTGGCCAAATTACCCTCACTTGCATTGCTAGCCAACTGCGGTAAAATTGTAGATTGTTTTATCCAGCCAGGAATAAATTGGAGGCTTAACTCTTCGGATACTTTTTTACCAATTATTGCTTGAGCAACCCAACCCGATCTAGCGTTGTCTGAAATTTGCAACAATTCTGATTTGCCCAATACGGAATTAAATACGCTATATTGGGTATTTCTGTGATCAAATGCCACCAAGAATAATACAGAAACAGGTTTATGGTTATCTGTAGTTTGATGCATTATTCGATATTTAAAAAACAGATCTACATTCTTCTCCTGTTTTACATTGCTCCTTCCAAAGCCCACCATTAGATTTGGCGTTATTCCAAACTCACCTCCTATTCTGATGGTTGCGATGTCTAGACCAAATGCTTTGTCCACCCCAGAATTTAATGGCCCGAAACGATGACTCATTTTAAAATCAAATACTCCGGCATCTACCAATTCCAAACTTTGCTGATTTATTACCTTGGTAGTTTTAAATGCACTGTGAACTTTTTCGGAACCAGGAGTTATAACTGGTTCGTCTAGGAGATCCATCAACGTCGAATCATCTTGGGCAATTAGTACGTTAGTATTAAATAACCAAAGTATAATAATCAGTGGGAAAAAGGATTTTTTCAAAGTATTAAATCCCAGAAATGCTGTTGTATCTTGATTCTTATCCCTTACCATC
This sequence comes from uncultured Flavobacteriaceae bacterium, assembly GCA_964446075.1. Lineage (GTDB taxonomy): Bacteria > Bacteroidota > Bacteroidia > NS11-12g > UBA955 > JAGKXC01. The sequence goes on from CAYUNO010000229.1 coordinate 3,429, forward strand.
TCCTAACTATATTAAAACCAAATCGCAACGTTTCTGAGAATTTTCCATTATCTGCAACCAACAAGTATCCTTCATTCATGGATGATGCATTGCTTACACTTAAATGAAATATATGTCGAGCAGTAAAAATATCAAATCCAACGCTCATGTATGGGTTTGAAGGCACATACACCGAAGTTTTTACTGGTTTTGGGAAAATTTCTGGAATATCCAGTGGGGTGCCCATTTCGAAGGTGAATGCGTATTTTTCATTTAATTTCAATCGAGCAAAACCAGACAAAACGGCTATATCGTTTGCATCGGTTTTTTTATCTACTAAATTAATATGAACCAAGGTTGGCGATATTCCTACGGCCAATACATCACTTAAGTTCTTTGTAATTATTAATTGGTTTACAAAGCGGAGTCTATTGGAATAATAATATGGTTCTTGGGTAAAATTTTTACGTGTTCTAATATCGGCAGTGACATTAGCCATCCAAGCCATTTTTACTGTTTTCTCGGTCTTCTTATTTCCTACAAACTGCCATTTCATATAGGCATCGGCGG
>CAYUNO010000230.1:0-3968 GCA_964446075.1 uncultured Flavobacteriaceae bacterium
ACCAGAATCCCAGGTACCTCTAATTTCCCAAAGCGTTTTTTCTGGTAGTGTATAGTTTTCTTTATATGCTTCTGGTATGGGTATTAATTTAGAACCTACTCTTTTGTTGATTATTCTTGTTTTAGTAATATCACATGAAAAAGTATTTCTCTTTACAAAAACATAACCATTAGTATTTAGACCTAATACAATTCTCGGAAGCGTTTTAATTTCTTCGGTAACAAAATATCTGCCAGCAACATTGGGAATTGCTCTTTGTTCCATCGTTTCCGCTGAATCACTAGACCAGACAACAAACAAATCTGTTGGTAAAATTAAGCTGTCGGGAATAGTTGTTGCAGAACCATAAATTACCAGATTCCCATCTTTTTGCATGGTTAGCAAAAACTTTTTATTCGGGCTAATTAAATAGCTGTCACTTGGCCGGGGTGGGTCATCTCTTAAGCTAGCGTGTGTAGTTTCTTTAGCCTGTGAAATTAAAAATTGGCCTGGTAAAAGTCTGTTAGTATTTGGCATGATGCTATTTTTTTAATGCCAAAACTATTGCCGTACCTGCCACAATTAAAAACAAAGGATTGTTTAATAAATCCGTTTGCATGGGTTGTTGTACCTGTCTTGGTGGAACAAATGCGGTTATGAGGTTGGGAATATTATTAATTAAATTTTCCCAAATTCCTGGCTGGGTGTTGGCCGGTGCTGTAATGGTTACCGGGGGCAAAGTTATTCCTGCATTTTCGTTTGAATTAAATGGTCCCATTTATTTGTTTTTTAAGATTAAAAATGCTGCCAAACCCAAACCGATTAATAATAGATTAGTATTTCGGTTAGGTTGTGGTAAAAAATTTTGTCCTTGTCCACCTCCACCCGGGCCAAACATACCCGGTAGCATTGGCATCCCGGCAATTGCTCCCCCTACCATCATTAAATTTCTGGGGTCTTGCGCAAATTGGCCGACTCCTACACCTACTCCCTGGATTATTTGTTGGCCGGCTGTGCCTGCTGTTTGAATTACACCGGTTGCCGTTTGTCCAGTGGCCTGCACAATATTTCCGCCTGCCTCAAAAGCCTTTACCGGTACATTAATAACATTTATAATTCCATCTCCAATTGTATCTACTAATCTATCCCAAAAACCAGACAATAAAACCGGTTCTTTAGCTAGATATTTGATTCCGCTTTGTTGAAAGCCAATTACCTGGGAATTTTCATTAAGAAAAATCGTTTTACCAGTATTATCAATTAATGAAGTTGCGTAAGGAAAATTTTTTGATTTGTAAAAAACCATTTCTTGCATTTCCTGGCCCTCTGCCAAAATAACTTTTGCCATTTTAAATTTCGTTTATTCCGATTATTTGATAAAATGGATATTTTTTTTTCATGTCAAAAAGAGGTTGGCACAAATCAAAGGGTTTATTGTAAATCATATTATATATGTGCACTGCCTCTGATTTATTATATCCTCCTAAAACAATTTTTATTTTAGCAACCGGATAATTTAAAGCCAAACACGAAGATATTACCAAAGTTGTAAAACAATCGCAATCTCCCGCTCCCGGTATACCATGATAGTTATTTTCTAACAAAGTGCTGGGTTTTTGTAAAAGTTCGGTGTTTGGTGGATCATTTTTGAATGTTGTATTGTTTTTTAAAATGGTAAACAATTCAGCTGGCCCTATATTTAACGGTAAAACACTGGCCATATAGTTTTTGTCCTGGTAGGCTAGTTTTTTGATTTGCCGCAAAATATCCAAAAGACTTTTATAACGATATTCCTGCATCAGTAAATAATTGAATTGGATATAGTAATAAAGTCTTTGGTCAGGTTGTAATTGAATTTTAAGGTACCTTTTGCAGCTGCTTTAATTAAATCCAAACTATTACCCGGATAAAAGGATAGAGGCACCTGGATAATATTGTTACCGGGTTGAATGTTGGTTTCATCCATATTTACAAAATCGGCAATTCGTTTGCCGTTGTATTCTACGTTACCAAAAAAATTGCTGATTGTAAAACTGGCCGGAGTTGGATTAAATAAATCGAATTTTAACCCAAACTTTAAATTTCTAATATCGGCCCAAAAGCCTGCAAAAGAAATTACTAAATTTCGTTGGTAGCCTGTTAGGGTTTGGGTTATTAAAATATAACCTATAACGCCAATTGTAATTATTAATCCAAAATTCATTCCGGTGGGGGCGGTTTGTCGGGGCAATTTATAGAAAATTTTTCTTCTCGAAAAAATCCTCTTCCCTCACAAAATAAATCATTGGTTCGGATGTGCAAAATAGAAATGGTTTCAAGTTCCCATTTTTGTTTAATTTGGTTATATTTTTTGCGCCAAATTATTTGCTCCCTGGTGCCGTCCTCGTGGATTTCAAATCCGTTTGTTTCCGTTGTTTGTGCTGCTATTTCTTCCGGGGTTGGTTCTGGAAATTTGCCAAATGGGGCCGTATTTCGATATCCTTTAATAGTCTTTTCGTTCCAAGGGTTGTATTTAATTTGGGTTGGCCTGGTTACATAACTTACCCAATGGTTTAATTTTCCAACTTCATAAGTAAAAGAGTAATATAAATTGGCTTTCAGTTGTTTTTCGGTCTGGCAGTAGTCGGAAAACCATTTGCTTAAATCGGCTCTCCATTGTCTTAAGGTTTCTAATTCAATCCAATCGGAAGGAAATAAAATATTTAAGTGGGGGTGCCAATGGTACCCGTCATCACCTGCCCAATGGTATCTAATTAGGCCGCAATTGGCTCCAAATCGCTTTAGTTTTCGTCTCCAATATGTTCTAAAATCATTTAATGCTTTTGGGTTTCGAAAAAAGTTCCTTAATTCTTTTGGGATTGTTACAATTAAATAACCAATTGCCTGGTTTTCATTTTCAATAAGTCTTTTAAATTTTGGAAAAACTGCTTGAATTTTCCTGTCGTGGGTGATGCTGTGCATTTTTCCGCAATCCTTACACCACTCTTTACCACAAACCAATAATTTGTAGTAATTATTTTTTTGGGTTTCTCCCCAAATCATTTTCCGTGTGCATCTGTAAATTTTATCGGGATTTTCCTTTGGGCTTTTGCGTTTTAAAAATTGCTCAAATGCCTGGTCGTCAATTGAAATTCCCGGATTTTCAAAGTTCTCATTGCAAGTCTTCGCTATATTCTGAGCATAATAAGAAACCGGCTTTTTGGCCGGTTTCAGATTGGCCAAATTTTGGCCTGGTGCCTTCTTAAAAGGAAAATATTTTTTCTGAAAATCCGAATATTCTAGATTTGCCATTGGTTTCAAGGTTTTGCCAATTTTTTGTCGGATTGGTAATTATTTGATGAGAAAAATAAAAAGCCGGTTTTTTAGCCGGTTTTTTTGTTTAAAAGCCTGTAAATCATATAAATAAATTTATTTTTAATCGCAATGGAGTTCCAAAAGTGGCAATGGGGTTTTTAAATTCCAAATTTAGAGGTAAAATAAATTTAGGTTTATCGCTTTATGCTAATGTCGGTATGCAGTTTATTTGAATTATGAAAAAAATACGTTTTGTCCGGCCCTATCTGCCAACTGGTAAAACCAGATTTCCTGAGCGGAATAAATCAGGGGTTTATTTGATTTCAGAGAATAGCAAAGTTGTTTATGTGGGTTTCTCAGAAAGTGACCTTTACAAAACTATGTATCGACATTTCCAAGTATGGAATCATACCGGCCAATTTGTTGTTTCCTATGCCGATTTTTTGAAAACCAAGGAATATAAAGTAAGGATCGTTTATTGTACGGCTAAACAGGCGGCTGAACTTGAAAAAGCCTTAATACTAAAACACCGGCCCCGGGATAATTGGAACAAATATTCAGAACTATCAAGCCAGGAGAAAATAAAAAAGCGTTTGCGCCTGGTTATGGAAAAATATAACGAATTAGAGGCTGAATCTGCACCATTTTAAAATAAAAAAGCCCGGTATCATACCGGGCTAATTTTCCGCATATTA
>CAYUNO010000231.1:0-3942 GCA_964446075.1 uncultured Flavobacteriaceae bacterium
CTCCCCCAGCAGTGCCGATTTTCCAACCAACATTATTTTTGATTTTAACAACAGCTTCCATGGGTCCTCCTAGATAATCAATTATAACATTCCATTCATGATCAGCCGGGATATGCCACCCCACCGGAGCTAAGCCACGAACATCATTTACTGCATACCAATTGTATAACTTACCGTATTTCGCACCGTTTTTCGGGTCATTATCGTAGTAACACCATGCAGGTTGTTTGGCTTCACCTGCAGCTTGCCATTCTTCTGCTGTTTTTGCCTCAGGAATTGGGTCCCCATTGCGGAACGTGGAAACATTCAAATTCTCTTTCATCCAAACTTGAGTTCCAATGGTAACCGTTTTATAAGGTCCCGAAGGAATTGCAACAACAGGGTTATTTTGCACGACGGGTTTGGGGGTTGGTTTTAATTTTTCAACTTCCTCTTTCAAAACCATTATGCTATCGGATTTAACGTTGATTAATTTCCTTAATTCTTCAATTTGCTTTTTATTTATATCATTCTCCGAGTCCTTCTCTTTTAGCTTTATTTCCAATCCTCGGACTTTTTCCTCAAGCTCAGAAATACGCCCGTTTAATTGCTCCACGCGCTGGGAATAATCCGTTCTCTCAGAATTAAGAACAAGGTTTAGACTGTCTACTCGGTCGCTTAAAACCCTAATCTGTTCCTTCTTGGATTGCCCTAAACAAACCCATCCAAGAACTACAAGCATGATAAAAATTGAATACCTCATTGATAGTGTTTATTCATACAAATTAACGAAAAATCTTACTTTTTACATGATTGCAATACAATTCTAATGTATTGAAATCAATTACCTGAAATTCAAGCAAAACAAATAATAATACTTAGTCTACAAAAGTTTAATCATTACAAATGATGCTCAGCGTTACCCGTGATACACCAATTTTGATAGGAGTTACCCGAGTTACGCGAGTTGTCACCCGAGTTACACGAATAAAATAGATGGATCTACGAAGGATGGTACACCATTACCTTCGGAAATTAACCCGGGTTACTCGAGTAACATATTGGGATGGAAATTAAGTAGTTATTTAAAAAAATAAATTTTACCATTTTGGGAGGCTGTAGAAAAACGTCGAACAATCTATAATTTCATATTGAATACTTTACCGATCCTATTCCTTCAATAATTAATCTCTACTCCTATCATTTTTGAGGCTCAGGTATTGGGATAAAGAACGAATTGTGTAGTTCAACCCGATCACTTTATAAACACCAGTGTATCGTTCCTGATTTCGATGCGCTTGTACACGAAATTATCTATGAAATACTGCTTTTCTGCTTCAGTCCAACCTTTCATAATATCTAAATCGCTTTGAATTGCTTTACGCTTTTTATTGGCTTCTAGCCTTTGCTGTTTATTTTCCGAAATATTGTTGGATATAATAGGTTTAGAAATGGTGCAACTCACAACCATCAATAACAAGCCTCCGGTTATAAATTTGGTTATCAACATCATAAAAGAGATTAGAATTAAAATATTGAACGAACAGCCTATTTTTAGTTACAGTGTTTTCTAAAGTTGTAAGGAATCTATTAATTGGTCCATACGGATTCATCAACCTTCGCAACATGCAAAAACACCACCTTATCTCAACTACTTTACTACGCACTATAAAATAGACTGAATCACCTCCAAACCCTCTACAAATCGGTTCGAAAACCAATTCGTTGAGCCCACAAGAAAAATCCTGCGAGAGCGGGATTTTTAGTTCAAATGGGTTGGGCGAGCACTTAGAGAAGCGATTTCACGACCAAAGGGAGTAACTTTATCCGCCAGCGGCGGGAGCCCAGCTTTGCTCCGCTAAAGCCATGCGAAAGCGAGTATTGCCCACAATCCTGACGATAAATGTCAGGATTTTTTTTTGCCCCCCCCCTATTCAACCCCTTATCTAATTTGGAATCATAAGGTATAACTTAATCAGTATTCCCATAAATTAATTAAATTCGCACTACACAATTATCACAAACCAATGGAAGCTTTTATATACTCAGGAATGGAATCTGGCATCGTAACAACAACTCGGTCGAATTTATTTAAACCCATTCCAAATTATAAAGAAATTTTAAATGAATTTGAAAATTGTTACGTAGCTGAGGATGGTAAACCACAAGGCGATAAATTATTCTGGCTGGTTTCGGAATCCAATGACGGAATTATTCTTGTTGTTAATGAGTGTATCATGTCGCATGATTTTATGCTTGATGCAGATCTAGAAGGTATGACGAATTTTATGAAGTCAAATGGAAATTCTGAAGCAGCAATTGAATTTATGACAAATCACTTGGAAGAGTTAAATGCCGCTGATTTTATAAAGTTATTAGCGATACCGGGGCAAACCATTACCATTCAAATAACTGATCTAGAACTGGGAAATACAGAATTCGAAATGGCTACTTAATTTTGTGCGCCTACCTCCCCTAACATCGTACAAAAAATTTATTTATTCCAAGATTCTTCTATTGTTTCCTTTATAGTTTGCTCATTGTAGGTATGACTATTTAAACAACAAGCAATCGTTAAATTAAATCTTTGTAAAAAAGTTTCTTTATCTTGATTAGTAAGTTGGTGAAATGTATCTATCCACCATCTTCCCATTTGCTGGACATATTCATCAAAATCAGCATAATATTTTTTGTCATCCTCTGACAGATCGTCAAATTCTTTTTTCAAAGTTTGGTATGTGTTAAGGTTTTCTTTACACCACTCAGAAATTAAAAATTCGATAGTGCTTACCATATCCTCATGTAGAAGACCTTGATCGAGCATTTGATAAAGGTTCGTGTTCATTTTATCGAGTTCTGAATCTAGATTTTCTTTATCGGGGTTATAGTATTGAGGCATGAATTTTATGTAATTATGTTCGTTATTAAGTCTTTTGGTTCCGAACTCAAGTTAGGAGCTTACAATTATACTCTTTTCTTTTTAAATCCATTAAATTTAGAAAACATTACCAAATACTCATCACAACAACCCTTTCTCTTGTAAAAAAGTAACAGCCGTTCCCTTTCGATATGCGAGTAAATACGCGTCAATTTCCGATAAAATAACTGGCGGGTTATCCAATTGTCGGACCACCGATTTGATATATTTACGTTCCCTTGTACTTATGGCGCCATCCAAGATTATTCCCGTGGCAAATAGTAAAATAAGCTGATTCAACTCGCTGTTTTCGGCATGCTTTTTCAATTCAAAATGAGGTTCTGCCGTTTTGATTTCTGCACCAATAGCCTCAAGCATTCGGGATGAGAAATAGTGATTTATTTCTGAAAAATCTCGTTTAAGCATTACGATAAAAGATAAGAGACCCTCCAACTCTGATTTCAATAAAACATCATCTTTGTTTTCTGAGATTTTAGCTGAGATGGCCTCGGTTAACTGAACAGAAAAGATATAATATTTGGCGCGCAGAAAAAGACGATGGGTAGCCCACGCGTTCCAAAACGCATAAATAGGCATCGCTGCGAGATCAATGAATATTTTCAAGATGTACCTGCTTCCAAAGCGCTGTAAAATAAACTTCAAGATAAAATTACTAAGCGCCGCTTTCAAACGGGCAAATGCTAACATGATGAACAAATAAAACTTTGACATTCCGTAATACGGATTTAAGCCTAATTCCAATTCCTGCTTCTGCTTTTTTTGTAAACTTATGAGCTTCAAATTCTGTCGATGTAAATCAAAACCGTGCTGCTCTTTGGAAGGAAAATCCAAGATGAACCCCATCCGTTGAATAGCAAAAACGCTCAATAATCCCAAAAAATATAGCTCCAAGAACGTCAGGAGAAAACTATCCAATTGCTTTAGCCAAAAAAAGGAGAACTCAAATCCCATAAAGGAGACTTCCAGCACGAATGAATTAAAGAAATCAGCAAACAGATGGACAGGTAGGTAATATAATAAAATGA
>CAYUNO010000232.1:0-3919 GCA_964446075.1 uncultured Flavobacteriaceae bacterium
TTGTTAGGATACTGTGTACTTAGGGCATGCTCAATCTTTTTACGATGTAAAAATTCAGGACTGCCTACCAAGTCACGCATTTCCACAAAATTTTGCAATGCTAAATTTGCAATTGCATCGGCATTGGGCTTTCGTTTTACCTGGTATTGATGTAAAATTTCATTCCATGGCAAATGGGGCCTACCTTCACCGATTAAATCATCCAAAACCAAACAATCTTCAAAAGAACAGTTCATGCCTTGACCGTAAAACGGCACAACGGCATGCGCTGCATCACCCAATAATGCTACATTGTTTTTTGCCCAAGGATAGCATCGAACAGTCACCAACATACCCGTAGGATTATTTTGATAATCCTCAACCAATCCGGGCATCATTGGAACGGCATCGGCAAAATACTCATTAAAAAATGCGTTGATTTCGTCGGCAGTTTTTAATTGATCAATTCCTGGATTCCCATCAAATGGCATAAACAATGTACACGTGAAGTTTCCTCCCGGATTGGGTAATGCAATCATCATAAAACTCTTTCGTGGCCAAATATGCAAGCAATTTTCATCCAACTGGAAATTACCATTAGCATCCGGTACTATTTCCAATTCCTTGTAACCATAATTCTCATACGTTTGAGAATACGAAAATCTTGGCTGATGCATCATTTCTTGTCGAACAGCGGAAAAAGCCCCATCGGTAGCTATTATAACATCGGCTTTATCGTGCACCATTTCTCCCGTTTGGGTTTGATAAACGGTCTCGTTTGTTTTTAAATCTGCCTCCACGCATTTATGATTAAAATACATGGTAATATTGGGGTACTGATCGGCGAGTTGCAATAGACGCACGTTCAATTGCGATCTAGAAACAGAGTAAATATTCTGACCCTCTTTCCCGTAAGGTTGATACGCCGTATTCCCTTTTACATCGTGCATCATTCTACCTGCCATGGGAATAGAAATATCGAGCACCTCTTTATTTAATCCCACTCGTTCTAATGCCGTTATTCCTCGTAAACTTAAAGCGAGATTAATACTTCTCCCCCCCTCGTATTTCCCGTCACGCATATCTGGTCTGCGTTCAAACAAGTGAACATCGTAACCACGTTTTGCTAAATAGATGGACAATAAACTTCCGGCTAAACCGCCGCCTACTAAAGTGATTTTTTCTCCCATGTGTTGCAAAATTAACAATATAAATTGGGTAAGGTTGAGAAAATGTAAGAACTTTGTTTAATGCATTTTTTTAAAGTTCCTACCCTATTGCCAGTCCTAGTTCCAAGTGCAATTTGGCGTGTAAAAACTTCTGAAAAAATGATTTTTCTCACCTTTGATGACGGCCCGCATCCCGAAGTTACCCCATGGGTATTAGATGTTTTAGCCAAATACAATGCAAAAGCAACATTTTTTTGCGTTGGAAATAATTTATCCCGGTTTCCTTTAGTTGCAAAAGAAATATTAAACCAAGGGCATCATTTGGGTAATCATACGTACCATCATTGTAAAGGTTGGAGTACAAAGAATTCCGATTATTTCGTAGAAATTGATCAAACTGAATCTTTAATTGATGAATTATACAGGGATTTTCAAAAAATAAAATCCACCGTATCTCCATTCCGACCACCATACGGCAGAATTTCTCCAACACAGCTTCATTGGGCAAAAAAAAGAAACATTCCAGTAATTATGTGGACGCTTTTAAGTTGTGATTACGATCCCCGGTTAAACTGTGACAACGCCTTAGCTACGCTTAAAAACAATAGTAAACCTGGAAGCATTGTGGTTTTCCACGATAGTCAAAAAGCATTCCCTCAACTGCAACAACTATTACCCGCATTCCTAGACTTTCTCGTAAATCAAGGATTTAAAATGGGTTTATTGTCGAGTGAACAAATAAACAATAAATAAAAGGTTGTATGAGTCAAGTTTTTCTTTGGGCTTTTGGACTGATTGGAGGATTGTATTTAATCACCCAACTCGCTCAATTGTATTACTTATTTAGATACAAATCCCAACTGGCTTCGGAGCCCGAAGAATGGCCAAAAATCAGTATTTGGGTAGCAGCTCGGGATGAAGAAGCTACCATAGAACGTTGCATTACCTCTTTATTATCGATGAATTATCCGAAATCGAAGATTCAAATCTTAGTAGGAAATGATCAAAGTAAGGATAGAACACGGGAAATTGTGGAACAGCTAGCATCAGTTAATTCACAAATTAAACTGGTAGACATTGAAGATAGAAACGATGGTTTAAAAGCAAAAGCCCGCGTAATGGCGCAACTAGACATTCATGCCGATGCCGATTATTATTTAATCACCGATGCCGATGTTTGGGTTAACACGGATTGGGCGAAAACTATGCTCCGAAGTCTTTGGAAAAAGGCCGATTCCTCCAATGGAGGTAACGATAAAATTATTGGCGTTTGTAGCGGAACAACTTTGGTTAAATCGCCTAATACTTGGGGTTGGTTGCAAGAAATAGACTGGAGTTATTTTATGGGATTGCTGAATATTATTTCCTATGCCGGAGTTCCTGCCACTGCAGTTGGGAATAATATGATTATTTCGAAGGAAGCTTATTGGTCAACGGGCGGCTATAGCAAAATTCAATTTAGTATCACCGAAGATTACAAATTGTACAGTGAAGTTTGCAATCGCGGTTATGGATGGAGCAACGTTATGCATCCGGGTGTAGTTGCCTATTCGGCCGAAACAAAAGGATTCATTCCACTACTCCATCAGAGAAAACGCTGGCTAAGCGGGGGTAAAGAGTTACCCTGGTACTGGTGGGTTTTATTTGGAATTTTTGGAGGATACCACCTGTTGGTACCTTTTGTTATATCGATAGTATTAATTTATCCCGTTTCCGAAATGAGCACAATAGGGGTTAGTTTATGGATATTTTTAAAATGGATTTTTCAAAGTTTACAGATTAAACGAATCTATAAAAATATAAACGCGTCCAGTCCACCCATTTGGAAACTCATTGCCTACGAACCTTTTATTCAATTAATTACATTCTCAACAGCCCTATTTTTTATTCTGCCAATTAAAACCGTATGGAAAGGCAGAGCCTACAAGACATGACAAATATCATGGTTATTTAGAATAATTCTAAACTTTATTTGTAACAGTTCTAAATAGCAATTATATTTGTATCGTTTATGAAAAGCAACGCTTTGATCAACGCCCTCATAAAAAGTAACCGTATCCATATATTCCTATTTATAGTAGGCTTGTTTTCCAATACAATATTTGCGCAAACTACAGCGAAAAAAAGTAGCGATATCGTTGTCAACGATAGTGCACTTCATATTGAATATTTACCAGAAATCACCTTAGTTGGCAGAGGTGAAAAGAGAGATATTTTGATGTTGCCTGAAGTAGTTGGTACAAAAATCAATGCCGGCAAAAAAAACAGTTTGGTGGTGGTTGAAGAGCTAAATACTGTGGTAGTAAACAACAACATGCGACAAATCATGGCCAAAGTTCCTGGAATCCATGTTTGGGAAAGCGACGGTTCGGGTATTCAGATTGGTATTGCCACTCGCGGGTTGAGTCCAAATCGCAGTTGGGAATTTAATGTTAGGCAAAACGGTGCCGATATTTCTTCGGATCCTTATGGCTACCCCGAAGCATATTACAATCCACCTATGCAGGCTGTTCAGCGAATTCAGTTAATTAGAGGTGCCGGTTCACTTCAATACGGATCCCAGTTTGGCGGTATGATTAACTATATCATGAAAGACGGTGCCGATCTAAGAAAACCCCTACAAATTGATGCGAACCAAACCATGGGCAGTTTTGGCATGACCAATAGTTTTCTGTCTTTGGGGGGCAAACAAGGCAAGGTAAATTATTTTGCATTTGCCGACACAAGAAAAGCGGATGGTTGGCGGGAAAACTCTCAATACAGCACACAAA
>CAYUNO010000233.1:0-3900 GCA_964446075.1 uncultured Flavobacteriaceae bacterium
GCTTGAAATTGATTAGAAATTCAATACAGAATCTGTAAATTTGTGCATCTATGTCAAGCCATTTCAACGCTCGTTATTCTGAATCGTTTGCGCATCGGCATTTAGGTCCGAGAGAAAACGATGTTAAAGCCATGTTAGAGGTTATCGGTGTTCAATCACTCGATCAGCTAATTGATGAAACTGTGCCTGCAAACATTCGATTACCCAAGCCAATGAATTTGGGTGAGCCCATGAGCGAGGTTGAGTTTCTTGGTATGCTAAAAGAAAAAGCTGCCAAAAATAAAATGTACAAGCATTACATCGGAATGGGTTATTACAATACCCATGTGCCCGGTGTGATTTTGAGGAATATCATGGAAAATCCGGGATGGTATACCCAATACACCCCTTATCAGGCGGAGATTGCACAAGGCCGATTGGAAGCATTGTTGAATTTCCAAACGATGATCATTGATTTAACTGGATTACCGTTGGCCAATGCTTCGTTGTTGGATGAAGGAACTGCTGCTGCGGAAGCAATGGCCATGTTCTATGGTTTGGATAAGAAAAAAGGTGCCCATAAGTTGTTTGTGGATAGCAAAGTATTCCCACAGACTTTGGATGTATTGATTACTCGTGCTGAGCCCATTGGTGTTGAAATCGTAATTGGAGATTATAAGACTTTTGCGGCTACCGAAGAATATTTTGCAGCATTTGTTCAATATCCAAACAGCGAAGGAAGTGTAGAAGATTATCGCTCGTTTGTTGGTAATTGTCAGGCTGCTGGGATAAAGACCATTTTTGCTTCCGACTTAATGGCATTAACCTTATTAACCCCTCCTGGTGAATTTGGTGCCGATTGTGTTTTGGGTAATACCCAGCGTTTTGGAGTGCCGATGGGTTTTGGTGGACCGCATGCAGCGTTTTTCGCTACAAAAGACGAGTTTAAACGTCAAATCCCAGGACGAATCATCGGGGTTTCAATTGATGCCGATGGCAATCGTGCTTTACGTATGGCGTTACAGACCCGTGAGCAGCATATTAAGCGTCAGAATGCCACATCTAATATTTGCACAGCGCAGGTATTGTTAAGTATCATGGCGGGTATGTACGGAGTGTATCACGGTGCGGAAGGATTGAAAAAAATATCCGGTAAGATTCATGCGTTGACGGTTTCTTTGGCCGATGCCATTGGAAAAGTAAGCGGAGTGTATAAAGTAAGACACACACACTATTTTGATACCTTAACCATTGATGTTCCTAACAATGCAACCATTCGTACGTTGGCTGAGGCTGCGGGAATGAATTTCCGTTATGAGGGAAATAGTGTGGTAGGAATTTCTTTGGATGAAACTACTACTTTGGCGGATGTTAAAGCGATTGCCGATGTATTCAGTAAAGCGGTTGAAGGCGTGATGGTAAACCCATCGGACCAAATTTCACCTGTTCTTCCTTCGGCATTGGTGAGAACCAGCAATTTCATGTCTCATCCAGTATTCAATATTTATCATTCGGAGCATGAGATGTTGCGATATATTAAGTCGTTGGAAGCCAAAGACTTGAGCTTGTGTCATTCCATGATTGCCTTGGGAAGTTGCACCATGAAATTGAATGCAACCACCGAGATGATTCCTGTAACATGGCCAGAGTTTAACTCGTTACATCCGTTTGTACCCCGCAATCAAGTGGATGGATACCACGAGATGTTATCGGAGTTAAATAGTGATTTGTCTGAAATTACCGGTTTCCATACCATGAGTTTGCAACCCAATGCGGGTTCTCAAGGAGAATATGCTGGTTTGATGGTAATTCGTGAGTATTTCAAAGATCGTGGCGAAGGACATAGAAATATTGCTTTGATTCCAGAGAGTGCACACGGAACCAACCCCGCATCGGCCGTAATGGCGGGTATGAAAGTGGTTGTAACCAAGTGTGACGATCACGGAAACATCGATGTGGCTGATTTGAAAGCCAAAGCCGAGGAGCATAAAGATAATTTGGCTTGTTTAATGGTGACTTACCCAAGTACACACGGTGTATTTGAAAGTGCTATCACTGAAATTACTGGGATTATTCACCAGTATGGTGGACAGGTGTACATGGATGGTGCAAATATGAATGCTCAGGTGGGATTAACCAGTCCGGGTATGATTGGCGCCGATGTGTGTCATTTGAATTTACATAAAACATTCTGTATTCCTCACGGTGGTGGTGGACCAGGTATGGGACCAATTGGTGTAGCTAAGCATTTAGCTCCGTATTTACCAGGGCATTCTGTAGTTGCTATGGATGTAGAAAAGCCTATGCATGCAGTGAGTGCGGCTCCATTTGGAAGTGCTAGTATTTTATTGATTAGTTATGCGTATATCAAGATGATGGGCGGTGCTGGTTTAACCGAGGCAACGCGTTATGCGATTTTGAATGCGAACTACATTAAGGCGCGATTGGAGAAAGAGTATCCGATTTTGTATACGGGTGAAAACGGTCACGCGGCACACGAAATGATTTTAGATACTCGTAAATTCAAGGCAGCGGGTGTTGAGGCGGAGGATATCGCTAAGCGTTTGATGGATTATGGATATCACGCTCCAACCTTGAGTTTCCCTGTGGCTGGTACCTTAATGATTGAGCCAACAGAGAGTGAAAGTAAAGAGGAATTGGATAAATTCTGCGATGCGATGTTGGGAATTCGCGAGGAAATCCGCGAAGTAGAAAACGGTATTTATCCTCAGGATAACAACGTATTGAAGCATGCTCCACACACAGCCAATTCAGTAATTGGAGATACTTGGAACAGACCGTATGCTCGTGAGAAAGCGGCATTCCCAGAAGACCGTTTGCGTTGGAGCAAGTTCTGGCCAACCGTATCCCGTGTAAATAATACACACGGAGATCGGAATTTGGTATGTGCTTGTTTGCCAATCGATGCTTACATGAACGAGGAGGCTAATGCCTAACATACCGTAGCGATACGGAGTAATTTGATAATTATGACAGCGGCGCCCCCAAGAGCGAATTTTCTTAAGAACGCTTCTTGGTGGGCGCCGCTTTTTTTTGCCATCTACGGTGCTTGGGGATTTATTACCTTGGGCGATTTTGGAGTAGGCTTGGATGAACTTACCCAACGGGCTATCGGCATGGAAAATAATCGTTTTCTAAGTGGTAGAGTAGGGTTTGATAAAGTTCAAGAGCATGGACTTTTTGGACCCATTTGGGAGAGCCTCTGTTACCTGGCCGAGCAAATTTACTTTCCCGGTAGCATGCGATTTAAATTGCTTTTGCATCGTGGACTATTGTGGTCCTTGTTTTTAGGTAGTTGCTGGAGTTTGTATCGGTGGTTTTATCGAAGAAATGCAACTTGGATGGAAGTGGGCTCCCTTCAACATTATGGGATTTCGTTGCTTCCATCGGCCTTACTCATGACATGGCCTCGATTGTTCGCCGATGCTCACCACAATTCCAAAGATGTCCTGTTTTTATCCTTGATGATATGGGTTTGGATCGGTTTGGATGCGATTTGGCAGGGTAAGTCCGTAAAACGGTGGTCGTTGATTTGGCCTTGGATATTACTGGGAATCGCTTCTACTGTTCGACTGAGTGGATTATTGATTTTTGGATGCGCGGTACTGATCTCAGCGTTGCAATGGGTAGGAAATGGGAAGTTGTTTTCGGAAAAATCGGATGAAGCTGAAAGCGAAACAAACGCGTCTCGAGAATGGGTGTCTCTAGAATGGCTGTCTCGAGGATGGGTGTCTCTGGGCTGGGTGAATCTGCGCCGGATAGGTTTGCGATGGCCAGATCTAGGATGGTCGCATTTGGGATGGGCAGAATTTCGGAATAGAATTATAATGCCATTGGTGCTTTTTGTATTGGGTTACATAGCCACTTATCCCTATTTATGGGTGAAGGGATGGACTGGTT
>CAYUNO010000234.1:0-3881 GCA_964446075.1 uncultured Flavobacteriaceae bacterium
GATACTGGTATAGAGTCAGGGCTTTTAGAAATAAATCTGGAGATGCATCGCAAATATCTTCAGAGAGCAATTGGATTTATTTGTATCAAAAGCCAGAGGTGTGGGTTCCCACGGGTATTACAAGAAATAAAGATGGATTAAATGATGTATGGGGTACTTTTCCTGTCTTCGTAAGAGAATATTCGATGTTGGTTTACGACCGATGGGGGAATATTTTATGGGAATCTACAAATAAAAAGAATCAGTGGGATGCGACAATTTTTAACAAAGACTTACCCGATGGAGTATATGCCTGGAAAGTGGATTTTTGGGGTTGGGACGATAAAAAATACACGAAAACTGGAACTGTGACTGTTCTCCATTAACCCTAATACTATGCCAGTTGCAAAGCGTAAAAATGGGTTTGATCCTAAAACTTGTATTACCTGTGGTAAACCCATGGAATGGAGAAAGAAATGGGAGAAAAATTGGGAAAACGTGAAATATTGCAGTAAATTTTGCTCGAATAAGAAATCGCCTACTTAGGATTTTCTACCGCTTAAGAAGTTCAGTATTTCTGTCAATATTTCAGTAGAATATCCAAGTTCTTCCCAGGCTTTTATTTTGATTAAAGCATCAGATTTATATTCTTGGGCTTTTTTAAGAATTAACATATCCAATTCCATTGTTTTCCAATGATTTTTAACCACAGATACTCGTTCTTCACCGGAGTAAATTGAATACCAACTAGGAGTCTCGGAATTTATTTCTTCCGATTTAATATATAACCAGGTTTTCTTTCCTTCAATTATATCGCCACCAGATTTTTTCCCAATTACCGATTCTTGACCAAACGCATCCAAATAATCGTCCATCAATTGAAATTGCATTCCAATATCAATAGCTATATCATATAATAATTTGGAGTGTTCCTCACTAATACCTGCCGTTAAACCACCACATTGCAAAGCACATCCAAGCAATACCGCGGTCTTGTATTCTATCATTTTTAGGTATTTTTTCTCTGAAATTCCTTCGGTGTATGCAAATTCCATATCCCATTGCTGACCTTCACAAATCCTCACTGCTGTATCGCTAAAAATCGATAGAATTAAATCTTTATTATTTCCATCGTAATTCAACAAATATTTATATGCAAAAATCAAAAGATTGTCTCCTGCCAATATAGCCGTAGGTTCATTCCATTTCTTATGTACAGTTGGTTTTCCTCTTCTAACCGATGAAGCGTCCATAATATCGTCATGAACTAAGCTGAAATTGTGAAATATTTCAATTGCATGCGCTACCGGTAGTGCCTTTTCCACTATCCCTTTGGCCATTTGATTACCAGCTAATACCAATGCGGGTCGAATTCTCTTACCTCCCAATGACATTATGTAATTCATAGAATCATATAGGCTTTTGGGTTCGCCGTTAAATGATTCAGCTTGCAAATAATCGATATATAATTGAGTGATTGAATTCAACTGCATATTAGTCTAACAAATAAAAATCAATAATTCTTTTAATAGGATCGGTCTTTTTAACTTTTACGGTAATTGTATCTCCTAAATGATACGATTTGCGAGTTCTTTGTCCAATTAATTTTTTTTCATTCTCTACAAAAAGAAATCGATCTCCTTTTAAATCAACCATTCGAATCAATCCTTCAGCGTGATAGGTTTTTACCGTTGCGAAAATACCCCATTCGGTAATTCCTGTGATAACGGCTTCCATTTCTTCGTGGCTGTGTTCAGCCATTAATCTTGCCATCATGTGTTTGCTGCTCGCTCTTTCCGCATCAACTGCTTGTTGCTCTTTATTAGAACAATGTTTTGCCATACGTTCAATTTCTGTTTCCGTTAATTGCACAGGCACTTTAGTTAATATTTTATACAGGATACGGTGAGCAATTAAGTCCGGATAACGCCTAATTGGCGAAGTGAAATGAGTGTAAAAAGGAAAAGCCAATCCAAAATGAGAAGTTTTTCCGGATGTATATACCGCCTTTGCCATGGTTCTGATGGCCAATTGTTGAAGTATTTCACCTGAAGGGTCTTCTGCAACTCTTCCCATTAAATTATTGAATGAACTTCGCAAGTTCTTCTCATTATCGATGGCAATGGGATAGCCCATCATAGCGCAAAATCGGGCAAACTCAGCTAGTTTTTCTGGAGGCGGTGAATCATGGGTTCGATAAATAAACGGAATTGCTGGCTTGGTTATAGTTCTAACATATTGAGCAACCCATTCGTTGGCCATTAACATGAAGGTTTCAATCATCTTATGGGCCTCAAAACGTTCACGTACCGTTGCTTTAATAGGATTCTGATTTTTGTCTAGTTCAAATCGAATTTCCTTTGATTCAAATCGTAAAGCTCCATTTTTAAATCGAATTTGTTCAAAATGTTGAGCGATTGTATTTAAATGTTGTAGTTCCTTTCCAAAGTCACCCTCGCCAGTAATAATCCCCACTTGCGCTTCTTCATAAGAAAATCTATGCTTGCTGTGAATAACAGTTTTACCAATCCATCGATCTAAGATAGCATGGTTCTTATCTAAGGTGAAAATTACAGAAAAAGCCAGCCGATCAACATGAGGGTTTAATGAGCACAAGCCGTTTGAGAGCTTTTCAGGGAGCATTGGTATGGTTCTATCTGCTAGATAGACCGATGTAGCACGGTTCAATGCCTCTGTATCCAATACAGAACCTTCGGGAACATAATGGGAAACATCCGCAATATGTACACCCAACTCTATATTTGAATTTTCTAGTATTTTGTATGAGATAGCATCATCAAAGTCTTTAGCATCTTTAGGGTCTATCGTGATGCATAAATCCTTCCGCAGGTCTCGTCTATCTTTTAAATCAGATGCTTGTAAATCGGAAGGAATGGCATCTACAAAATATTCTACTTCAGTTGGAAATTGGGTTTGAAATCCAAATTCTGCAACGATGGCATGCATTTCTGTATCCTGTTCACCTGATTCCCCTAAAACTTCAATTATTCTACCTAATGGGTATTTCGCATTTTCAGGCCAACTTTTTATTCGAACTACAGCTTTGTGTCCGTCTAATTCTGCTTTACATGAATTATCGGGTAAGCGGATGTCTGGAAAACCATCCTTTATCGGTAGTAGAAAACAACGTTCTTTGAAAATATCAAGGTAACCCACAATTGGGGTTTCTGATCGTTTTTCTAAAGTGAATTTAATAATGGAATTTTTTCGTTTTCCAACAACAATTTCTACTTTTAAAAGGTCGCCAGGGATTAACTTTTGTTGACTATAATGCGGTAGATAGGCGATTTCATCGGAATTATCCAATAATTTTACTAATAACTCGCCTTTACGTGATGAAATTACCATCCCATCAACCCACTTCGTAGCTTTTTTAACTGAGAAATTTCCTTTTGAAGGCTGTTCTATAAGACCTTTGCTGAACAATGTGAGCAGTGTTCTGTAAACCTGCTCTTTATTAAGTTTAGCGTCTCTAGGTATACGCGTATGCAATCGCTGTGCATTCAATGTACCCTTCGGATAATCTTCCAAAATGGCAAGTACAATCTTTTCGGCAAACGATAATTTTACAGATGGTTCCAAAGTTATTCCATCAAAGATACCTCTTAGTGGTGGCTAAATGGTTTGACGTTGATAAATGGTTAATTAGTGGGGTTTGTTTTCGTAGTAATCCAGATTTTTGTGAAATGATTCTTCCACGGTTTTGGTTCCCCACCAAGCCAATGAAATACATATGGCTCCAATAATACAAGAAGACCATGTATATGGGCAATTGCTCCAAAATCCAGAATTGGTTTTGAAGAAATTAGCAATTAATTCAAATCCACCGGTAATCAGCAAAACACCACCTCGCACAAAGTTTGGTACTGTGGCTGCTACCG
>CAYUNO010000235.1:0-3869 GCA_964446075.1 uncultured Flavobacteriaceae bacterium
CATCAAATCTACCTTCCGCTGTAAAGGCTAAATCTATTGCCGCTGAGCCCATCCTGCGCAACCCATGCGTGCTGCGCATCAACTCTTCCAATAAACATAAATATTCAGGAGTCTTTGAAAATTCATAGTACGGAAAACCAGTGGCAAGCAATGATTCTTTGGGTTCTTGTGTTTGAGACACACCGATGATTTGCTCATTTTTAAAAGCACCCTGACCCGCAACGGCTACATACATATCATCCCATACCGGACAATAAATGTACCCAGCAAGCAACGTTCCATCACTCCACAATGCTACACTAATACTAAAAACGGGTAGACCATGCAAATAATTCGTGGTACCATCTAATGGATCAATAATCCATGTGGGTTTATCGCCTAAAACTGCAGTGGCATTGTGTTCTTCCCCAATAAATGCGGAACTTGGTACAATCAATTTCAACCCCTCCATCAGTTGAGTTTCTGACTCTTGATCCACAAAACTCACCAACTGATTTACCCCCTTATCCTTTACTGCATCCGGAGTAATTTTCTGCCAGTTCTCTAACTGAAATTTGCCTACGTGTTTGATAAGCTCAATTACGCGAGCATTTCCATCTACAGGAAATCCCGAACCCCAGGAAAGATTAGCAAAATTGCTCATAGGCAGACATCAAATTGTCAGCCACCATATCGGCCGTTCTGCCCTCAATCATATGACGCTCAACCATGTGCACGATTTCACCATTTTTAAATAACGCTACGGCCGGTGAAGAAGGAGGATACGGCACCATGAATTCACGAATTTTCGCAGTTGCTTCTGTGTCTTGACCCGCAAATACAGTCACCAACTTAGCCGGTTTTTTCGCTCCAGATAAGCTCTTAATTACACCAGGTCTTGCAGAACCCGCGGCACAACCACATACAGAATTCACAACCACCAACGTGGTATCCATATTGCCTTCCATGGCGGCATTCACGTCGTCTGCTGATTTCAATTCTTGAAAACCTTGATTTGACAATTCTGCCCTCATGGGCGCTACTAACATTTCGGGATATGGCATAATTTTAATTTTTTACAAATTTACAACTTAGAATCATTTTATATAACAAATTAAACAATCAGCAGTTTGCATGTTTATTTGCAACCTTTGAGTATTTTTACGTCTTGATTACTAGTAATTTTATTGGCAAAAACCAGATTATAATTATGATTTCAACCCGCTTAAATCGCATACTTTCAATCGTCCCAAAATTGGCTGCACCTCATCGAATAAAAACATCTCTGTGTGTCGCCTCCCTCCTGCTACTATCCAGTTTTTTCTCCACCGCCAATGCATCTTCGGTGCTCGGCGGCGATTTAATAACAACTTGGATAGGCGGCAATAAATACCGGGTCTCCTTTACCCAATACAAATCCTGCGCATCCGTTACTTGGAACACCAGCACCAACGGGACTCTACATTGCTACATCGGCAAAGATGGAGATTCCTCCTGCGGATCCGTTAAAGTTGCACTTACCTACCAAAAAAAAGATAGCTTAACCATCAAATGCTCCTCGCGTCAAAACTCGGGGAGTTGTTCCGATGCCTATGGCGATATTATAGCCATGCATTATGCAGCCGAAATTGATTTAGACAAGGAACCATTCAAATCACAACTAGCCAAATCTTCTTGCCCGGAGATCACCTTTTATACCTATGCGTTTAAATGGAGATCCAATGGCCTTAAAACGTGTTATGATACTGATTTGCTGTTAACCGCCAAATTGTACGTAGCCAATTTAAAATCGTGCAATAATTCTACAAATAAAGGACCCGTTCCTTTACTACCTTACTATGCAGTGGCAGAAAAATACGTGACCAATAGCTTCGCAACAGGCCTAGTAGACACAGCAGACAGAGATTATATGTCATTTAAAATGAAACCCGTAATGACAAAATTCTCAGGAAATGGAGTACTCACAACGTGTATAGCTACGGCAACTGGGAATGCCAACATCCCTCTCAGCCCATTTTGTTCTCCACCAACAGCCACCTGTGCGGTTAATTTAAAAACCTATCCGTCCAGAGGATCTTGGTTCGATACTACCACCGGAGATTTTGTGGTTTCGCCCGTAAATGACGAGTTAACTTCTTTCCTAATTGAAATAAGTGAATTCAGAAAAGACAAAAATGGCAAATTAACACTCATTGCAAAGCACACACGCGAACAAACAATAAATTCCTACTATAGTAGAAACAATAAACCTCCAGTTTCTCCTGTGAGCACACCTCTTAACCTTTGCGTTGGGGATAGTATTTGTCAAACACTGTTTGAAACAACCGATTTTAGTTCTTCTACTTCGGATTCTCTTATATTTTCACTGCCTTGGATGCCAAAACCACTAGCACCCAAAGTCATTTCCACAACAAAGTTGAATGTAAAGCACAATTTCTGTATTAGACCCAAAATTGCAGATACCACATCGGCACCCCTGTTAATTCCTGTAATGGTTCACGACAATCACTGCACCGAATTAAACCGAATTTCCAAAACCATAGTGGTCAGAATCAACCCAAAACCGGAGGCCGATATTACAACCAAATACCTAGGATGCAATAAAATATTGATTTCCGCCACCAATAAAGACGGTAAACCCTTTTCCATCAATTGGCAGGTGACACAAATTGGGGCCTCTTATTTAAGAGCATCCGGTAAAAAATCGGACACCATCATCGCCTATGGCAACGGAACCTACCTAATTAGACATCTTCTTTCTAACGGTACGGGATGTTTCACTAGCAGAACCGATACCATTAAAATAACCGATAATCCTGCTATCGTAAAATTAGCAGCCAAAGAATTATACGGTAACGGGTCTGATTCCTTTACTTGTAAAGTTAATCCTTTCAACATAAAGGCCTATTCTATAACCGGTAAAGCTCCATTCAAATACCAATGGTACGGAGCTGGATACAATACGCTAGTACCAGGAGAAGCGCTAACCTGGACCGTAAACACAAGCAATTTTACAAAAATTGGAAACGATAGCACCCTGACCCTTAAAACCATATCCGATACTGCTGTTTATTTAGAAATAACCGACAACAATGGTTGCTCCGCTAGTGCGTTTCAAAGACTCGCATGGATAAATAGCGATGCTATTCAATGGAAAAACAAACCATTACCTAGTATATGCCACAACCAAAAGGAATTATTATTGGTGAGTCCTACTAGTAAAAATTTGGGAGCCGCTTCTGTTCGAGGTACCATTCGATCCAGTCTGCCAAATTATTTTGATAGTTTAGGCCCAGATCGTTTCCGATTTAGAACCCCACCCGTTAAAGATACCGGGGATTTACGAGTTACATTTTATGTAAATTACGATACTCTGGGTTGTACTTCGGCCGATACTACCACCTTATTGGTGATGGCGAAGCCCAGATTTAATTTGATTTCCGATACGTTGTTCCAATGCACCCAAATACCCACAATTTCTTTAAATAAGTTAGTAGTTAAATCAGCGAATAATACCAAAAGTTATACTTGGAACACCTTGAAATGGCCAGCAAAAGTGGCAAAACCATTGATTTTTGATGCTGGAACGGGAGGGATTACCGATTTTCAACTACAAAACAATGCCGATAGTTTACCCTTAGGAGCGTATCAAATTCAAGCTTGTACCCAAGACACCATCGATAAATGTACTTGGTGCGATACAGCGATTGTAGTATCCAAACCCATCAATAAAATCACAAATTCACCGCTAACGCTTTGTCCAACCGAACCAAACTTCCCATTGCATTCTCGATTATTTTTTGGAAAGAATACCGTAGACTCTTCATTATACACCTTCAAGTTATTCTCGGTAAATTACGATACCTCATCCATCGATTTTCCCAAACAGG
>CAYUNO010000236.1:0-3865 GCA_964446075.1 uncultured Flavobacteriaceae bacterium
AACTTCCATCCTAGAATGGGTCAGGGGCTATTTATTTTCAAAGCCACCCCTACTCAAAAATGCTGGTCGAATTCCATCGTTGAAATCAATGTTTTGGATACTCCCTATGTGGTGATTAAAACGGACCCAAAGGATAGTTCTTTATTACCCTCAGCAACAATTTTATTTGAGGCACAAACGAATGCCAACCGAGTTTGGTGGAATTTTGGAACAGGAAATAATTCAGACACATCCAATGTGGCAAGTTTAAATTGGGCATACGATAAAAAACCTGCGGTGTATCCTGTAACATTAAGAGGTTGGGGAAATAGCGGTTGCTACGGGGAGACGAAATTAAATTATGTGATATCTCAGTATAACAATACCCATGATGTAGCAACAACCTCCGCATGGATAAATTCCGAATTACAAATTACCAATCCCGATTGGCGAGTATATCAATTTATACTTTCCGATTTAACCGGTAAAATAATTTTACATCAACAAAATAATACAGGAATTTCTGCCAAGTCCATATTACCTGGAATTTATAATTATCGAATCGATTATTCATCCAAAACCTATCCCTTTGAAATCAAATCCATTCAAGGTAGATTACTGCACTTACCAAAGTAAAATCGTTGATTTTAAGAGATTTTAATCAACCTTTAAAACGTTTACCGAGAATAAAGACCTCATCGATATGATTCTTTCCGAAGAAATAGGGAATCGTATCGATGGCATTGGAGCGGCTGGTAGTAATGAAGTTAGCATCCATTAAGGGAGCAATGCTGCCAACTCTGTTTTCTAATCGAAGCGCTCTAGCCGCATTGCAAGTAATGGCATTAAAGGCTTCAATAGGTAACATTTTTTGCTGTGTACAGGCCAAAGACCACACCATTTGCAAACTACAAACCGGGCTAGAACCTGGATTAAAATCAGTAGCCAACGCTACCGGTAGACCCGCTGTCATCAATGCCCGTGTATTGGCATACGGTATTCCCAAAAAATAACTGCAGCCAGGTAAAGCTACAGGCACAGTTTCTCCATCTATCGAATTTAAACTACTCGCGAATGCCTGAATTTCTTCGTCTCCCAAATACTCTAAGTGATCAGCACTCCACGCTTGATTCTGAACCGCAACCTGAACTCCCCCCGTAATACCCAATTCATTGGCGTGAATTTTCGCTGGCAGCCCATACGATTTTGCGGCTTTTAAAATTCGATCCGTTTGCTCTGGACTAAAAAATCCCCGATCGCAAAAAACATCTACGTGATCGGCTAAATTATCCCTCGCTACCAACGGCAACATTTCATCAATCACTACATTGATATAATCATCTTCTTTGCCTTTATATTCTACTGGAAATGCATGTGCACCTAAAAATGTGGATTTGATAATTCCCGGAAACTCCTTTTTTAATTCAGCGGTAATTCGCAACATTTTTAATTCCGACTCCACCGTTAATCCATATCCGCTTTTAATTTCTAGGGTGGTGGTTCCATGAGATACCATCCAATGCAAACGCTCCCGAGCCTGGGTTAGCAATATATCGAAATCCATGGTCTGAAGTTTTCGGGCCGAATTTAAAATTCCACCCCCTGCAGCAGCTATAGCTTCGTACCCTGCACCCTGTATCCGCAACTTAAATTCCTCGGTTCTTGGCTCAGCAAACACAATATGCGTATGTGAATCAACAAAACCAGGCAATACTTCCTTATTTGCCAAACAAATCAACGATGAAAACGTAACTCCATTAAAATCATCGGACAAAACAAAGTTGCCAAGCTGTTCAGTAATGGTTGTAGTAATATATTGCAGCAATTGAGCACGAGTAGACTCCGATAAATCGGCCATAATTCCAATACTATGAATTCTACCATCCTCCACCCAAATCCAAGCATCTTCAAGGCAATCTACTTGCTGCATATCAAAGCCATATTTCACCATTCCGCGACGGTCTGCAGTTCCCCAAAGCTTAGAAATGCCAATAAAAAGTTTGTGCATGCCACGCAAATTACGCATTTTTGGCAGCGTGAACCGAGAAGAACTTTTACAAAAATTAATTTCAGGTCCCATAATTCATCCCGAAGCCATTATAATGCCAGGGACAGTGGTTACCGGGCAAGTATCTATACACGAAAATGCGAATATTTGGTTCGGGGCCGTAATCAGGGGTGATGCCGATCAAATAGTAGTTGGTGAAAATTCCAATATTCAAGATAATGCGGTAATCCATGCCGATCCAGGTGATCCATGTATCATTGGGAAAAACTGCGTTATTGGTCATTCTGCAATCGTACACGGCGCAAAACTCGAAGACAATGTGCTAATTGGAATGCACGCTACTGTTTTAAACAACGCAGAAATTGGCAGAGGTTCCATTATCGGAGCGAATGCATTAGTGCCACAAGGAATGAAAATTCCTCCCCATTCATTGGTATTAGGTGTACCCGCCAAAGTGGTTAAACCGCTAACAGAAACGCAAGTTGCTGCTATATCCAAAAACGCCGATGAATATGTGCAAAGAGCAAAAACCTACCGAGAATATTACAATTCTCAACGCAAATAATGGTTTTTTAACGCTAAAATGACGAAATTCCCACCCGCATTGATATTTTACATTTCATAAAGATCTCTTTTGATTGAATAAAATTTCAATAAGTAAAGCTCTATGGCCGGTAAACGCACTAAATATTTTTACAATCCTAAAACACTCAGTTTTGAGAAAGTTTCGGAGCATAAAAGTTATGTTCGCTGGCGTTTTTTTGGCACCACTTCGTTGTTTCTAGTAACCGTTGTAGGCTTGAGTTTTTTACTTTCGTATTTTTATGTCAATTATTCCTTACTGCCATCGCAACAAAATACCGGTGCCGTTTTGCGAGAGCTTAGAAATAGTCAACGTCAGATTCAAGCACTTGAAGAACGATTATTAAATTTAGAAGATAAAGACGTTTCCATTTATCGCGGTATATTTAATGTAGAACCTCCTAAACCCATCGATTTACGAGGCAAAGATTACAGCGAACTGGCTAAATTACCCTATGGTAGTTTGGTAGTTCGGATACAGCAAAAACTAGATAGCTTAAATGCACTATCCGATAAACAGGAAAAATCATACCAAAAACTTGAAAAATTAGCCCAAAACCGAATCAAAGCTATCGACGCAATTCCTGCGATTATGCCCATAGCGAATAAAGATTTAAAACGGTGGGCCAGTGGTTATGGCTATCGATTGGATCCATTTTACCATACCCCATCCTTTCACCCAGGTATGGACTTTACAGCGGAAGTTGGTACGGAAGTATACGCTACTGCTGCTGGAACCGTTCAAGTTACTAAATCGGAAGCTTGGAGTTATGGAAATCACGTGATTATCGATCACGGGTACGGTTATACCACATTATACGGACATTTATCCCGATTTGCAGTGAGGCCCGGACAGAAAGTAACCCGTGGCCAACTCGTTGGTTATGTTGGAAATACCGGAAGATCTACCGGCCCTCACCTTCACTATGAAGTTCGTAAATACAAGAATCCGTTAAATCCTGCTTTCTTCTATCGAAACGATCTCACCGATGAGCAATACCAACGCATGATCGAATTATCTCAAAGAGAAGCTACACGTTTCGATTGATGCATTATTTTTGAACTCTAATTACAGCCTCATGGAAAATCCTGCGCAACCAAACGAACTCAGTAAAAAGTATTTTAAAATTGGTGAAGTGAGTGAAATGCTCGGAATTCCGGCCTCCACATTGCGATTTTGGGAAAAGTCTTTCCCCCAAATTAAGCCGTTAAAAACTAAAAAAGGCGACCGTCTGTACACCGCTAAAGATCTGGATGTACTAAAAAATATTCACTATCTTTCTCATAAGAAGGGTG
>CAYUNO010000237.1:0-3862 GCA_964446075.1 uncultured Flavobacteriaceae bacterium
GGGAATCTCAGACCGATGGGATTCCCGACAAATTATTAAAGTAAACGGGGTTGGTCATTTCGGGGAAATCCGGGCTGTATTTAAAATTGGCGATGGCTCTTGGGTAAACACGGAGGTTATAATCATCGGTGTCTTTACAGCCAAAACTATTGGATACAATGAGTTTAACGGGGAAGGTGCCGGAATCGTAATAGGTAACGAGTTCGTTGCGTTGGTTGCTGCGTTTACCGTTGCCGAAGGTCCATGCGTAATCGGTAATATTACCGCCGCCAGCAGTGGAGTAGTTGGTGAACGGGAATGTTAGATCTTCGCAATCCGGTTTTACCATGAAGGAGGCATAGGGTTTGGGTGCGATATACAGCGTTCGGGTGACGGTGTCTTTGCAAAGGTTGGTGTTGTAGACTATGTATTGCAAGGTAGGATTTCCCGAAGATCCATAATAATGGGTGGGGCTTTTGCCGCTGTAGGTGGTTCCATCGCCAAACCACCAATATTCGCTGGAAATGAATCCGCTGCCGGGGGAAGTGAGGGAATTGAATTTTACCACCGTGTTTTCGCAGGTATCTTCTAATGTAAAATTGGCTTTGGGAGCGCCTAAAATATTGATTTGTTTGTATAGGGTGTCTGAGCATCCACTGGCTGCGGAAACGATCAATCGGGGTTTATAGATCCCGCTGGGACTGAAATAGGCCACAACACTATCTCCGTATCCCGTATTTCCATTGGCGTAGTCCCAGCGCCATCGCACCAAGGTATCGTCTACCACCGTGCTCAAATCCGTGAATAACACCGAATCTTTTTCGCATTTTCCAAACGTAGCGAAATTGGCAAAAGGACAGGGTGTTGTATCGCTCAATGTCCAAATCCCTGAGAAATTAATGCCTCCGTGATAGAGCAGGGTATTGTTGCCCGGCGATACTCTAGACTTTACCGGATAGCTCCATTTATTGTTGTAAACATCCCATCGCACTGCTCCCATGTTTCCTTCCTTGATGGTGTTGGTGCCGGTGCTGTGTTCTGCATCCAAATAGGTGAATTGAGTACTGATTTCGGGCGCAGTTCGGTATCCTCCATCGGTAATTACCCAGAACCGGTCTATCATTCGCCGTGCATTTTCCACTCCGTATTCGTTTCTAACGTGCGGAACGCTGAATGGCAGGGGTCGGTTATTGGGCAAGGAAGCTGTTGGAGTTGGGTAGGTGGCCACTGTTACAAAACCAGAATCCGTGGTTTCGGAACCAATGTTCTTTACATTTAAATCAAAGGGTAAATTCTGACCCGAAGCAGTTTGAAACGGTATTCTATACAGCGGGCCTGCACCGGCCGTTCTAATATTCCACTGCACTATTCCATAGCCTGCGGTAGGAAAGGTCTCCGAAACCAACCCTCCGGTGGTGTAAGTGATGGCTGATTCGGATTTGTTGTTAACGATTAATTTCTGGGAATTGAGCAGCAATTGCTTATCGTACAACGCCAAAATACCATTGCCTCCTTTATTGTATCCACCTCCCACCAGAACCGTAAAAGTTAACTTAGGATTTACCGTGCTTTTGATGTATAAACTGGGGAAAGCCGTAATTCCGTTTCCGCCAATACTCTGCTGTGTGGTTCCGTTTAAGGTTACTTCTCCCCAGTTGGTGGTGAAAAGAGGGGAGGAGGTGTTGTTGGTGAAATTCCCAGCTACCAGCAGGTATCCCACGCCTTTGAAGGTGAATTTGGAATTGCGCTGTGCTAGAAAATTGCAGTTATTGCCTTTGAGTACCACATATGCACCTTGGTTCACCACCACTTGCGCTCCGTTTTGCACCCAGCCTTGGGCCGATAACGCAGTAATCTGAAATACAGCCAATATAGTCACGAAAACAGCGCGTCCCGCCATTGTACTATACCGTAGGTTGTGTTTCCAGAAATTCATAAATCGTTACTAAGATGGATGGGCTGATTTACTTTTTTAATGCTTGGATTTCTTTCATCAATTCCAAGTTCATTTTTTTCAATTCTTCTATTTGTACCTGCTGTTCTTGAATGGCTTTTACCATCGGCACAACAAATTCAGAATACCGCAAACCATACAAATCCTTTTCGTTTTGTGCGGCATCGATACCGGAGAAATCGTACCCCAACGATTTGGCAACTTTTTCTACGTCTTGCGCAATGAATCCGCTAAACCGTTTGCCCAGATTGGGGTTGGTTATTGAGGATACTGTCCCGTTTGAACCTAAATTGGCCGATGCATTGGATGCATTGCCGGATTTTGAATTTGTCCCGGAGCTAGAAACCTCTCCAGTTATTGAAGTGACACCAGTAATGGATTCCAATTTCGATCCGTCAAATTCGTACGTTACTGGGGTTAATTTTAAAATGAAATCCAAACCGGGTACGTTGTTTTGGATGTTTTTCTTCACTCTACCATCGGACAAATTGGTCCAAGCCACAAATCCACCGATGGATGTTAAACCATTAGCGTATCGAACCTGGTTGCTCGCAGTGATTACCGAATTGGTTCCAAAAGCCATTGAGTTAGTCCAAGCACCATTATTGGCAGTAGATTGATATCCAATAAAGGTATTGAAGTTACCGGTAGTGTTGGCATTTCCGCTTAAATAACCCAAGCTAATATTGCCACTGCCCGTGGTATTGTTGGGTAATGAGCCATATCCCAAGGCGGTATTAATTTGCCCAGTGGTGTTGGCATCCAAGGCGGTATAACCCATCGCCACATTATAAATACCCGTAGTATTAACCAACAGGGCATCGTACCCGATGGCAATGTTTCTTCCGATGGTGGAGGTAGAGGCGCGCAAGGCTCGGTAGCCGATAGCTATATTATCCAAATTGCCCGTTCCGCTGTACAAGGCTTCGTAACCGATAGCGATGTTATTGTTACCAGTAGTATTGGTAAAAAGAGTAGAAATCCCGATTCCAACGTTTGCATTTCCCGAAGTATTGGAATTCATGGATTGATATCCCATGCTGGTATTGTTGGTTCCAGTAGTGTTTGCTTGCAAGTTTCCACTTCCCACGGCCGTGTTATTGGATGCGGTGGTATTGGACGCTAAGGCACGGTATCCCATGGCGGTATTAAAGCTACCAGTTGTATTGGCCGATAATGCCGTGTAACCGTTAGCGGCGTTGCGCTGACCGGTGGTATTGGATTTCAACGATTCAAAACCCAACGCACTGTTCTCCGCTCCCGTAGTGGCAGCATTCAAAGAAAATTGACCTACGGCGGTATTGCCGCTGGCGGTGGTTGACTTTTCTAAAGCACCTGATCCAACGGCAACGTTGTTATTTCCCGTGGTGTTGGTGTTTAAACTCAAATGTCCAATGGCGGTATTATCGTCTCCAGTCGTGTTTTTTTCCAGCGATTCATTCCCCAAAGCGGTGTTGTTATTTCCGGAAGTGTTGTCCGATAAGGAAAGTGCTCCCCCAGCCATATTGTAATTTCCATCCACGTTCGCCCGCAAGGTGTTGAATCCGATGCCTGTATTATTAAATCCACGGGTATTGTTCTGTAAACTTTTACTTCCAACAGCTGTGTTTCGAACGGCCTCTGTTCCGCTAGCACTGCTTCCGTTGAAGTACATGGCACTGTCGCCCACTGCAACCAAATTCCCTTTGGTAGTATTGGAATACAATGCGGTTGCCCCAATAGCAACATTGCTGTAGCCGGTTGTATTACTATACATGGCGGCATATCCCACCATCGTGTTTCCACTCCCGTTTCCTGTGGTATACACCCCCGCATACGCTCCGATACCCGTATTTTGTCTGGCTGCATAGGAGTTGTACAAGGATTGAAAACCCACCGCTGTATTCATGTACCCTGTAGTGTTTACCATCAGGGAATACATCCCCATGG
>CAYUNO010000238.1:0-3858 GCA_964446075.1 uncultured Flavobacteriaceae bacterium
GCTTTCGTCCAACAATTGTTCCGATACCGTCCGTCGGTTGGTGCGAGTTGCGGAAACTGCAAAACCTAAATTTACGGTTGGAAATTATTCAAATACTACCCGTGTATTTTGCGAAAACGAGACGGTAGTAATTGATAACCAGTCAACTACAAAGGATCCCGGTCCTTGGAAATATCGATTAGCCTTTAGCAATGGTTTGGATACAACCGCGGAATTGGGTGTAAATGCTTGGTCTGTGTTCCCTCGTTTTGGGATGTATACCGCGACCTTGAAATCCATTAATACGGTGTCTAATTGCATCGATACGGCTACGGATAAGTTTACGGTGTTAAGCATTCCATCGGCCAGTTTCAATCTTTCCCCCAATCCTTTGTGTGCATTGCAGCAGGTACTCAATCTACAGTCAACCAGCACCAATGCCGATGGGAATGCGTTGCAGCACGCGTGGATCATAGCGGATTCTTCGGGTTTTTCTAAGTCTGCGGAGCAGTTTGTCTTTGCCAAACCGGGGAATTATACGGTGAAACATTGGTCCACCAACGGCAAATGCACCGATACGGCCTCGAGCCAAAACGTGGTGGTGGTACCCGCCGTAAGTGCACAATCTACGGTAATTGCGGCCAACCAACGCGGGGAATTGATCCAATACACCGCCATGGATACAAGCATCCCCGGTTATCAATATCGCTGGATTTTTGGTGACGGGAAATCGTCCGCTACTCCTTCAGGATTCCATTTATATCGGGCTAACAATCGGTTTACGGGCAGTTTAACCGTTTCCAACAGCTTGGGATGTAGGGATTCTGCAACCTTCCAGTACGATTTAGCATCGGCCAATTATATCAGTAAGTCCAATTCCCTCAATTTTTATCTATTCCCAAATCCATCTAACGGCGTGTTGAACTACAAATTCCAGGTAAATTCGGGGGATGAAGTAGAAGTGGTGCTAACTACCATCTTGGGTCAACAGCGATTGGTGTATAAGAAATGGAAAGTCTTGGACGATGGCCCACAGTTCGACGCTATCGATTTGAACGCCTTGCATATCGCCCCCGGAGCCTATCCGTTTGAAATCAGACGCGGCAACGATGTCCTCAAAACTACCGTGATTTACTTGGGTTACTAACCCGATATTTCCTTAGTCATATGGGGTGTGTTTTAAGTAGGAGTAG
The DNA here is from genome assembly GCA_964446075.1 of uncultured Flavobacteriaceae bacterium. Classification (GTDB taxonomy): domain Bacteria; phylum Bacteroidota; class Bacteroidia; order NS11-12g; family UBA955; genus JAGKXC01. The sequence goes on from CAYUNO010000238.1 coordinate 1,173, forward strand.
TCTCATGACCCGTATATTGACCCCTAATAATGAAATTTATTTCACCCTATATTTTGTTTTGTTGAGCTGTCCTGAACTGATAAATAAATTTAACTCGATACCTTTTTTAAGATCTCTACTAGCAGTAGCAGAAGAAATGTCCTTGAATACATTCATATAATCTTTTCGAGTGAATTCCTTAAATCCTTGGTTAATAAAGTATTCTATTCTGTCGGTTTCTTTTAAGATTCTATTGTTGTAATTGAGTAATTCAGCCAGAGATCGTTCCATCACTCCTAACATGTACTCAATAAATGGGGTTGATTTTCCTGATTTGTCACTCAGTGACAGGGCCTTATAGTATTCGTCTTGAGTTGCGCTTATTAATGTTTCAAAAGGTAAGTATTCAAAAATCGGATAATCTTTTTTAAGTATAACCGTTTGCCATAATCTTCCCATCCTTCCATTTCCATCGATAAATGGATGTATAAATTCCATTTCATAATGAAAGACACAACTTTTGATCAACGTTAGTTCTTGTTCGTCTTTCAGATACTCAAACAAATCCTTCATTAAGTAGGGAACATTCTGAAAGGGAGGGGCCATATGTTCGATATTGTTGCCTTTTACAATCCCTACACCTTGATTTCTATATTTGCCGGCATTGCTAATTAAACCATTCATTAACAAGGCATGTGCTTGTAAGAAATCTCTTTCAGAGTGGTGTTTATAGCTGTGCAATTTATCGTAAACTCGGATTGCATTGAGAACCTCGAGTATGTCTTTTTCAGGTCCGATGACTCGCTTGTTTTCAATCAGTGCCGTAATTTGTTCTTCTGTTAAAGTATTCCCTTCAATTTGCAGTGAAGATTGAATGGTTTTAATCCTATTCTGCTTTCGCAATTGAGGCGATTGCCTGCTTAGATAGTTTGCATTTACTTCACCCAGTTTCTCTGCGATGGAGTTGATTAGTTTTAAAATCGCAGGTGTAATATCGTAGGGCGGCTTTGTTAATAATATCATTTGATACTATCAAAGTTATGAAACTTTCTGTATTTCCTAGAAAAAATGTTCTTATAGTCTACCTGATATTAAGCAATTATATGGATTAGCAATTCGCTATACTTTGTTTTTATAGGCTGCATCGTTTCTATGGGCTGCATCGTTTCTTTCCGCTGCATCGCTATGCATAACATCACGTTGAAAGGCAATAAATCATAACATACTAGGGCACCAAGAATCGCAGTACTTGCCGGTTGATCCGAAGTGTGTAGATTCCAGGGCTGAGAGCGATGGGCCAAACTACTACCGCTTCATCTGCTAATAACCGCTTGTTTTCGGCCAAAATTCTTCCGTCTACGGAATACAAAACGAGGGAAAGATCTTTTGCTGACAGGTCATTCCCTGGAAGTTTTGATCTGAAAAGTTCTGCTCCGGAAAGTTCTCTTTCTGAAAGTTCTCTTCCGGAAAGTTCAGCTCCCGAGAATTCTTCTTCGCTGTCGGCCAGATTTAGGTTGCCTCTCTGATTTCCGTTGGAACGGTAGACAAATAAGGTTTTATCTTGGTATCGAACCCAATAGGTAGGGGTTGATTTTTTCGGCGAAAGTATTTGTAATGTTGGTCCTTGATGAATCACCCCAACAGCATCCAAATCAAATCCAGAACTGGCAAAATTGGTGGGGAAGGGGTCGTTGATGAGATTCCCCTTGCTGTCTCTGCTTCCCCAAGTGCTGTCTATACTTCCCACCACATCCACAATGCGAACGTAGCGCACGTTTTCGGGGTTGATATAGGATAAATGGGCGATGTCGTTTAGGTCGAAAGGAGTTCCATACGGCAATCGGTATTTGCCGGCGAGATTATGAATTCGGGTGGGTAGGGTAGCTCCAAAACTACCGGTTTGTTGGAGGATGGGACTTTGCGAAACCGAGGGCAATCGAGCCCATCGAACGGAGTCTGTGCTCACTTCAACGTGGGCTAACTCCAAGAAACTATCGTTGAACGCATTTTCAAAAACAGCAAAATCGTAACCATCGCCATCGCGGATGGGAGGGTCGAACGTGAGTACTGCAGATCCACCATCGCCTAAACTCACTACGCCTTTACTCAGCGCAGGGCCCGTGGCATTGGCGGCATCACCCACCGTGGCTAACCCAGAATCCGGCATGTTTATTTGTCGAAGTCCGCGCTGAACCGCACAATCTACCGCCCAACCCACAAAGCAAGAACTGTCTACCTTGATGGCTGTACTTCCAGGTTTTCCCGCTGCTGGAGCGAATTGTGCATGCAGCAGATCGGTAATGGAAATAGTCAGTATTAACCCGAAAACAGGTAAAACCCTACTCATCCCAACAATTTGGCTTCTATTTTCTCCACAATCGCATCGCAAGCGGGGTGGTTTTTCTGCCAAATAGCTCTGGCTTTTTCCACGATATCCGCGGCCCATGCCTTATCGGCCAACCCGGATGCATTGGTAATAACGTTTAACCATGCGCCACGAACAGCGGTTTTGATGCACAACGCACCCACTCCTACGTCGCTCAGCGAATTTGGATTTCCTTTTTCGGCCATTTCTTGCAATAATTCAACACAATCGTAGGCTGCCTGCATGGTGTAATATGGGGTAAGGGTAGCGTATTTCGATGCTTCTTGAATCGCCGCTTTACGCTCCGCAACCTGCTCTGGCGTGTCCTTCGGCAATCCGAAC
>CAYUNO010000239.1:0-3843 GCA_964446075.1 uncultured Flavobacteriaceae bacterium
GGTTTTGTTTTCGGAAGATTTGGTGTCTGCAACGTTAGTGTCGTTGTTTTTTTTGTGGTAATTTATTGATTTGTTATTATTTGTTAAATCTATTTGCTCGGTTAAAGAGCAAATGAGATTTACTTTATCCACAGTACTTGCGGTAATATTTGGATTTGTAAAAGGCAGTACATAAAAAATTGTATTCCATGTAATGTTAATCAAACCCAAGTAAATGATATATTTTTTATATTTATCTTCTATGTTGATTTTTAATTGTTTTATTGCGATAAATACAATTAAAAAAGGAATAGAAACCATAAATTCAGCATTTCCATTGGAATAAAATGAAAATATTATAGTTAATATTAATATATAAAACTCTGGTATTTTAAATATGTAATAAAAATAATTATCTCTAATAATAATAGTATTTTTAAACAATTTTATTAGAACATATAACAAACCTATAATTAAAATAATACCTAAGATTGTGAAAACTGGAATTTTCAACATTAAGGTACCAATCCTTCCATGGATTTCAGATACTGAACGTATTAAATTAACACAACCGATTAGAAAATTCTTGGTATTGAAGTAATTGTTTATTAGTCCATTATTAAAGTCTTGAAAAACAATATTATATATAGTTTTTTTATAGGTATATGAAGCGATAAAATAAGGAATTAATACCAAAAATATCGAATACCAAAGTATCCGAATTTGTCGAGTTCTTTGAATATTAATCACCAATATAGGAATCAGCCAAAAAATATAGATTTGATGATAGAGACAAGCTATACTGGCACTTATCCAAGAGCGATGTGATTTTTTATTGTCATCTAAATAATAAATAGAAATAACGCCAAAAAATAGGGGTATTATGTAGGTTTCATTTTCAAGACTATACCGGTAAAAACCGAAGCTGCTTGCTAACAATAGTAAAATTCCAATTAATAATGGTTCTGCTTTAATAATGCGTCCAATTATTTTGTACGAAGCAAATAAAATCCCGCTACTAAAAGCAACATTCATCCATGTCAATAATTTAATAGGAGATAATGGCAGCCAGCAGAATAATTTAAGCCAGATAAAACCTGTTATGTTATAAAGGAGGTGATGACCCGATAAAAAATTGTTTTTCAATATTTCGCACGCGTAACCCCAACCATCTCCGGAATGATCCATTTCAGTGCAAAAGACGATGACTGTTTTAATCAAAAACAAGATTATAATCAGCCAAATAGCCTTATTTCTTGTTGGGTTCATGGTACAAATATAATTGTAACTCTATCTTTGCATTGTGGAAGAAGCATTAGAGTTACCAATATTGAAAATAATTGGACAGGTTGCCGACGAACTAAACCTTAAAGCTTGGGTTGTAGGTGGTTTCGTGCGTGATTTAATGCTGAGAAGAGAGAATAAAGATATCGATATCGTAACGGTTGGCTCTGGAGTCTTATTCGCTGAAGCAGTAGCAAAAAGATTGTCCGAAGAGCATTCATTGGTTGTTTTTCGCAATTTTGGAACTGCCCAACTAAAATCAGAAGACTATATTATTGAATTTATTGGAGCTAGAAAAGAGTCGTATCGCAACAATTCTAGAAAGCCCATTGTAGAAGATGGAACCCTTGAGGACGACCAAAATAGAAGAGATTTTACAATTAATTGCATGTATCTATCGCTTAATAGCGATAGTTATGGAGAGCTTCACGATCCATTTAATGGAGTTCAAGACTTACAGAATGGCATAATAAAAACCTGTGCAGAACCCAATATTACATTTTCGGACGATCCGTTGAGAATGTTCCGTGCCATTCGATTTGCGTGCAGACTTGATTTCAGAATTGAAACTCAAACCTTTGAAGCACTTACAGCTAATGCTCAACGAATTGAAATTGTTTCGCAAGAGAGAATTACCGATGAACTTAATGGGATGATCATGGGCAACCAACCATCAAGGGCCTTTGAATTAATGTTCAATGTAGGTTTGTTGTCGATAATTTTCCCTGAATTTGTAGCTTTGCATGGGGTTGAGACTATTGCCGGTAAATCTCATAAAGATAATTTTTATCATACATTACAGGTTTTAGATAATACATGCAAACTATCTCGGAATTTATGGTTACGATGGGCGGCAATTTTACATGATATAGCCAAACCAGCAACAAAAAGGTTTGATCCAAAAGTAGGCTGGACTTTCCACGGCCATGAGGATAAGGGTGCAAGAATGGTAAAAGGAATTTTTAAGCGATTTCGACTTCCACTTGACGAGAAAATGCGCTATGTTGAGAAATTAGTATTACTTCATCTTAGACCGATAGTATTGAGTAAAGAAACCGTTACCGATTCTGCAGTTAGGAGATTGATTGTAGATGCAGGCGATGTTGTAAACGATTTGATTTTATTGTGTAGAGCCGATATAACTAGTAAAAATGAAGCGAAAGTGGAGAAGCACTTGAGAAATTTAGTATTAGTTGAGCAGAAAATTGCAGAAGTAAATGCTAAAGATGAATTAAGAAATTGGCAACCTGTGCTTACTGGCAATCATATTATACAGTATTTTGAGATTTCTAATCCGCAATATATTGGCCAAATAAAAGAAGCCGTTAGAGAAGCAATTTTAGAGGGAGAAATCGAAAATCAACTGGATGCTGCATTGGTAAAAGCTAGGGCAATTGCAGCGAGTCTTGGCATAAAGTCAAGAATTGTTTAGAATTATTGATTTAGGATTCCTTTTTTTTGAAAATTATACGGATTTTCGCACTTTAATTTTATGCTACAAATTGCTGCAATACGAAGAAATTCCGAGGATTTGATAAATAGACTAAATATCCGTGGAATAGATGGTAAATCATTGATTTCTGAAGTTTTAGTACTTGATGAGAAAAATCGAGCTATTAGAACACAAATGGAGCAAACACAAGCCCAATTAAATCAAATTTCATCCCAAATTGGCGATTTTTATAAATCGGGTAATAAAGCCGATGGCGATAAACTAAAAGATCAATCTACAGGTTTAAAAGATCAATTAAAAGAATTGGAGATTGCGGTAGAATCCGGAGAAACGGCATTATCGCAGTTGCTATTAACCATTCCAAACACCCCTCAATTGGATGTACCTGCGGGAAAGTCTGCAGACGACAACATCACTGTATTAGAATATGGTAGCAAGCCTTCGCTAGATAATTCCGCTATGCCACATTGGGATTTGGCAAAAAAATACAATATCATCGATTTTGAATTGGGTGTAAAAATTACTGGTGCTGGTTTTCCTGTTTACAAGGGTAAAGGAGCAATCCTGCAGCGTGCGTTAATACAATTTTTCCTAAACGAAGCCAATGCTGCTGGTTATACAGAAATTCAACCCCCGCTGATGGTTAATGCGGATAGTGGTTATGGTACAGGTCAATTACCAGATAAAGAGGGTCAGATGTACCACTCAACGGTGGATGATTTGTATTTAATTCCAACAGCAGAGGTTCCCATTACAAATTTATATCGCGACGTGATTTTAGAGGAGAAGCAATTGCCGATTAAAAACGCGGGGTATACGCCTTGTTTCAGAAGAGAAGCAGGAAGTTATGGAGCACATGTGCGCGGATTAAATCGCTTACATCAATTTGATAAGGTTGAAATTGTTCAAATTGTAAAACCTTCGGAGTCAAATCAAACGTTAGAAGAAATGTCCAATTACGTTCAATCATTATTGAAGAAATTGGGATTACATTATCGCGTTTTATTGCTGTGTGGTGGAGATATGGGATTCACTAGTGCAAAAACTTTCGACATGGAAGTTTGGAGTGGAGCCCAGGAAAAATGGTTGGAGTGTAGTTCTGTAAGTAATTTCGAAACATTTCAAAC
>CAYUNO010000240.1:0-3838 GCA_964446075.1 uncultured Flavobacteriaceae bacterium
ATTTGTCTTAACCACGGTGCGTAGGACAAGGAGAATCCTGTACTTTGATTTGCAAATACAAGGTTTGACATATTCCACGATACGCTATTCGCATCCGGTCTAAACAAGGCCACTCCAACATCCCCCATTGCCGCAGATCTACTATCGGGTGTGATAGTCAGAAATGGAACCATTGTAGTTATAGCATTTAACTCATTGGCTAACTTACCAGTAAGTTCTTTTGTTCCAATCTGAGCATGCGCGCTAGGCAAAAAAGCTCCTATAGCTATTGCGCTGGAAACTATATATTTACTTAGTGATTTCATTGTCGACTTCGGCAAAAATATAGGTTTGAAATCAAGCTTCCTAATTCTTTTGGGTATAAATGTCATTGAAATAAAGATTATATATTGATTAATTATTTGGATTGAAAATAAATTTACCACCGATGGCAGTATGCAAACCATCTGATGTTGAAATAAACAATTTATAGAAGTAAATACCTTGTGAAAAAATCTGTTGATTAAATATTGAATTGGATTTCGGTAAAATACCATCAAGATTGATAACAGAATTAGCAAAAGATGCCTCGATAAAAATGTCTCCCTGACCCATTTTATCTCCTTTTTGATCAACTATCTGCCATTCGATTTTCAAATCTTCACCTGGAAGCGAATGACTAAACCAAATTTTGCTTGCATCCGTAAGTGGATTTGGAGATACCCCATAGTCATTTATTTTCAACTGCCTGCCTGGAGTGACTATTCCAACGGTTTCATCTGAACCAAAATTATTGAAGATATCCCAAACTTTACAACGAAAAGTATGACGCCCAGGAATTAAATCAATTAACGGTACGGTTAATGTTCCATTTTTGAAAGAGTTAACATCGTATTGAAAATACTGATTTACAACGATTGTTTTTTCAAATTCTGTACCCTCATCAATAACCAACACCATATCTCTACCAATTCCAGAACCGGTAGCATTAATACCATTTTCATCAAAAATACGCGCTACAAAATCAACATTTTTAGAAACGGTTGAACCCCTAATAAACGATGTATCTTGTAAATAAGCTCGAACAATTGGGCCCAAAGTATCTATTTGTTGCAACTTTAAACTTGAACCCAATAAAAAGTTCCAACCTCCAGTTGCATCGGTAATATTGTTATGCGCATAAAAAATAGCCTTGCCGATTCCTACTTGATACGATATATCTTTAGGAACCACAAAAATCACGGTAAACAATCCATCTTTTACAGAAACCTGACCATTAAATATAACCGAGTTTTGCTCTTCAAAATTGATTTTTGCTCCAGTATTATCGTTATCCAGTGTAAACTGACTATTGGGTTTGTCAAAAATTGTCACCCATAAGTTACCATTAAAATCTCCCATTAATCCTTTTCCTCTTTCTTGTATATGTCCTTTTATCGTAACAATTTCGAATGCTTTTAAGGTATCTTTAAATGCATTAAAATCTTGCCCTTGTACGGAGTCTAACGTAATTAAATGCTCAGGAAATGCCAATTTCATGCTTGCATCACCCATCAAAGCAAACTTTTTATCATCATCTGTTTTGTTGGGTCTATTTTTTAACTTTTGAAACACATCTCCTACCGTTGGAATTGGATCATTGGGTCCAGGGAACCCATATTGCGTCCAAAATGCTCTATTAATTGCAGAATTAGATGGTACATAAACCAACCGAGTAGTAGTGAGCGATGCAATAGCTCCCCCGTTGGGATTTAATACGGCCAACTCTCCAGCACTTTGGAAATTTGGATCATCATACTTAGTGAATTCGCAGGTTGCCGTAAATAAAACCGGCATCCTGTATTCGTTTTTCCAACTTTTAATTGTGGGTATATCTAACAATGATTCTTGACCTAACCCCTTTTCACCGCCATGACCCTGATAGTTGATAAACAAACTTCCTTCAGAAACTCTAGAATTAAAAGTATTCGTAAAATCTGGATAACGTTCGCTATTGCCATTCACGACTTGCTTAAATGCATCGGCATAAACCTTATGTATTCTTGCACTTGGATTATTTTTATTAATGTGTTTTGAATATTCTTCGCTTTGATACACAAATTCTGTTTCCCAAACCTGATCTGCATCGTCGCTAGTGAATACAATATTGTTTCTCCATGGACCTAAAGATTTTTTGCTATCATAACGAATTAATTTATCTACGAATCCGTTTGCTTCATCTAACGTACGCGCTGGAATCCTACCCACCGAAACTCCTAATTTATCGCTTCTAGAAATTTCTGGATCGCCTTGTCTAGCTTCCGTGTAGGTTATGTATTCATCCAAACAAAAAATGACAGCAGGGGAATGACCAAAGGACTGATAAATCGGTACTCTATTTGTGTTATTCGATATGCGATCTAACATGTCATAACTAGCAGATCCCATGATAGTAACGTACCTAAAATTTGCATTACTCTTATCGGATTCGTGTTTCATCCAACGAATACAACGTCTTATGGCGATTAAATCGGCTTGTCCGCCGGAGAACTCATTATAAATTTCTTGTGGAGTTACTACTTTTACTTTTTGGGATTGACTTCTTCGTAAATCTGCCAATTTATTTGCTGCTGATAACAGTGATTCGTGTGAAATAATCAGAATATCAGGTATATCATTGGAACTAAAAATGGATTTTGTATTTAAAGTCTCCATAAAATTTGGAGTTCGAGCCACGGTTTCATCAAACAATATAAACGCCGTTTTATTAGCATTTGAAGGTAATACTACTTGGCATTCAGAACCAGATTGACTTGTCTTCCATTCCTCAGGAATTAGATTGTTAGATACATTCCAAAATCTCAACGTCTTACCCGTTGAATTTTGTGCTTTAATCAGAAAGGTTTCAGTTGAATTAACCCAATGATTGTCCATAATTAATAATGGATCGCCCTTAAATTCGATTCTCTTTCTACCAACGATTTTAATGTAATCGATGTAAACCGATGATTTCGAATTTGGTCTTGCTAGTTTAAATGAAACATCCAATCGCTGATTTTCAATTGGTACAAAATAATTTCTATTGTGATACTTATATTTATCGTAACTACCCACATTTAATGGCGATAAATTAAGGGTATCTCCCTTTCCATTTAAGATAGTATATAATGTAGCATTTGACTCTTCAATCGCACTTCCTGTGGTAATTTGAACTTCCACAGTATCCAAACCCGAAGGCACTATAAAATTAAAATTTCGATTCAATGTTTCATTTCCTAAACGTTCACCCATCCACACTCTACCCATTCCATTTAAATTGACAATATCCGAATCGTGAACATTTATCCATACCGATTTATCAACTATTCTACTGGGAGTTTCTGAAGATTCAAACTGGTTAACTCGTTTGCCAACCTCAGCATTATATCCAAAAATTGCATGGGTTTTAGCCGAATAAAAATTTTTATAGTGAAGCACATTGGACGATGTGTTTAAAAATCCTTTCGTTCCGGTGATGTATAGCAAAAAATAATCGCCCGGACCCCATTTGTTATCTTGTCCTTTTTCAATCATCATGGGAATTTCTTCTGTCTGACTGATAACTGAGTCGGGATTTATGGATGACAAAATATTACCTTGAATTCCTAGTATATGATAGTAATCTGAATTAATTTGAGAGGGATTTAAACCCCATGATTCTATATTTTCATAAGTTATTTTGTAAACTCCTGTTTGATCAAAATTCAATTTTACCCATTTGCCATTTTCAAACCATCGAGTTTGTGCAAAGGAGTTAGCAATCGAAAAAAACAATAAGAGCAACAATGCAACACAGCGGTTTCTCATAATCAACTTTAAAATTACGAAATTTATTGATATT
>CAYUNO010000241.1:0-3799 GCA_964446075.1 uncultured Flavobacteriaceae bacterium
ATCCTTTTCATCTATTTCTTGGGAAAATTCATCATTAAAATTTTCAACCATCGATTCCACCTCCAAAGAGATATTCTTTTGTTTATCGTCATTGTGAGGATTCGACATCGCCTTAGCCATTGATAATTGCAATTCCTCCTTGTTAGGATAAGGAATATCCTCTTCCATCACAAACTTTGGATCATCCGATACCCGCGCCAATTGGATAGCATCGTCTAAATAGGATTTTCCTTCTTCACCCAAAATATCCAATCCTGCATAGAAGTTAGCGGCATACGATTCTGTGGGCTGCAAGCCATTTTGAATCTTACTTGAATGGGCTAAATACACCACCGCAGTTACTTCTCCAAATTCCACCGTTTGTACACGCATCTCTTTCCGCTCATAATGAAGTCCGCTTACTCCCTCAAATCGATCCAAGGTAGATAAAGCCTCCTCCTGAACTTCGTACAAAACTCCCATTACCTGGAATCCATAGTCTTCGATGATATTTGCCTTTCCATACCCAGGCTCGCTGCTAGCAATCTTGTTAAATACAAGTCGATACCCATCAACCCAACCTTTTATTCGTCGAGTAAAAAAGGCATTTCTCCCCAACATCTGCTCGAGGTTCATGTTGGACCCGTAGGCGAAATACCACTTTCTATTACTGGGTAATATAAATCGGTCACGATCCATAAAATCACCTGTTGGAATCAATCTATGTTGGGTTTCCTTCTCATTGAAATAAATCCAAACTTTCTCCGTTGTGCCAATAAGAGAAGCCGATAATTGTGCTGAATTACTGGATGATTGTTCCTCATTTGCCGATGGTTCATTACCAATATACTGAACGGCTACTTGTTCGCGGGTGTACCAACTGTTGGATTCAAATCCTCCCTCTTTTGAAGATTTTGGGATACATCCCTCCAAAGCATCTAAATTCCTCAGCGTTTGTTCATCCACTTCGTACACCTCACCTACGATGGTAGATATGGCTTGAGATCGGCTCACGAAGGGAATCTGACCGGAGCAAAACATGGTGAACTTCTCTACAGTAATTGCATTTCCTTTGAAGGTAGATTGATTTAGGAAACTGTGGTTTCCAAAGCCTCGGCGCAGAGTGCCGTAAACGAATATTGTTGTTTTTTTCATGGTTTTATAAATTGTATGATTCAAAATTACTATGACTGTTGAAGGACATTGGAAATCCGTCGACGTCGACGACCTCAATTCTCTAACCCATACACCAAAAGGCGATCAATGGGAATGTATCGTGCTTCGCCCGGCCTTCCATTGAGAATATAGGGCTTTGCAAGGTTTTTATCGCCCAAAACATGAATAATTCTGCGGTTCATCGTGCTGGTTGCATCTCGAAACGATTTATCTTCACGAATATTCAAGCACCTATTTATTATTTTTATACAACGTTTTTCATCTTCCGTATCGTTCACCCTCCGGTACCAATACAAGGCTCTATCTCTGTAATTTTCGCAATCTACATTTCGAAACCCTTCAGGAATCTCCAAGTATAGGCAATACAATGCAAATGGAAGCGGAGGAAGCTTAACGATGCGATTCATATTTTCAAACTGTATTTCGCAACGATAAAAGTCTAATCGAATCCGGTCCGGCTCTTGGTTAAATAGGTTGTTAATATGCGAAAACGCCGCGTTTCGATCGCCTGTGAGAGCAAGCCAAAGAATGTTGGCTGTAGACGGTTGTAGATTATTGCTTGCTTCAAATTGTTGCAGTAATTGTAGTTGACTTGCACTAACTGCAGAACTTAAATCCAAATGTGAGTCTGACTCAGAATTTGAATTTTCATCTACAATGCTGTGATTATGGGCATTTGCATGACCTGGGTGTCCGAATTCACGATAGAATTGTTCCACCGCCACCGATAATTCTTGGATTTGGGGTTGGGTTTCAAAAGTGATCGAATAAGAATCGCCCAAACCTCCAAAAATCACTAAGTAGCCCCAGTTTTGTATGGGTAAATTTAATTTTCTTAGAAATAATTTAGCTGCTCGCTGGGGATGATAACCATTTAACAATTGACTAGCCAGTATCTCTTGTTTTCGATAATGCAATAGACGAAGTCCAGGAAGTTTAGTCTCCCAATACTCCATGGATGTATGGGAATCTGCGAACGCCTCTGCCTGCAATTGTAATGGAAATTGCAAGCTACTGCCCCAATGAATGCAAGTTCTTCGCAATGAATTCAATTGTGATTGTATTTGTGATTCATCGGAAGACGGAAGAATCAAAGCCCAACTGTTTTTTGGGAAAAAATAATTGAGTCGATTGCTACAACGCTGAAATTGCATCCTAAAAATTGCTAAATTAACACTATTAAATTCAACTTACTTCTACGAATAAATAAATTAAATTTGATACTCAAATCATGAACGACATCATTTGCCCCAAGTGCAACACCGCGTTTAAAGTAGACGGAGCCGGTTTCGCTGCTATTGTTAAACAAGTTAGAGATCAGCAATTCAATACCGAAATCGCAGAACGTTTAAAACTCGCGCAACAACAACAGGCATCGGCCATCGAAGTAGCTGAAGCCAACCTAAAAAATAAATTGCAAGCCGAACTATTAAAACGCGAACAAGCCATTGCCGAGTTGCAGGCAAAAATTGAACGGGCCGATATGGAAAAACAGTTGTCAGTAACCCAAGCCGTTCAACAACTTGAAAAAGAGAAAATGGCCTTGGCCAGCGAGTTAAATAATAAGGAGATGGAAAAACAACTCATCGAATCCAATCTCAAAACACAATTCAGCACAGAACTCAGAACCCGGGACGAAATTATCAAGTTAAAAGACGAAGAAATTGCGCGCCAACGAGATTTGAAACAAAAGCTCTCCACCAAAATGATCGGCGAGACGCTGGAACAGCACTGCGAAATTGAGTTTAATCGTTTGCGGGCTACCGGTTTTCAGAAAGCCTATTTCGAAAAAGATAACGACTCCCGAAGTGGCAGCAAAGGCGACTATATTTATAGAGAAACTGACGAGAATGGAGTGGAAATTATTTCCATCATGTTTGAAATGAAGAATGAGGCCGATACCACCGCCACCAAGAAAAAGAACGAGGATTTCTTAAAGGAATTGGATAAAGACCGAACCGAAAAAAAATGCGAATACGCGGTGTTGGTGTCGTTGCTGGAATCCGATAGCGAGCTGTACAACTCAGGGATTGTAGACGTTTCGCATCGTCACGAGAAAATGTATGTAGTTCGCCCCCAGTTCTTTATCCCTATCATTACATTGTTGCGCAATGCGGCGCTGAATTCGTTGTCGTACAAACAAGAGTTAGCTCAAATGCGGAATCAGAATATCGACATCACCCATTTCGAAGAGAAAATTAACAACTTCAAGGAAGGGTTTGCGCGGAACTACCATTTGGCGGCTCAGAAATTCCAGACTGCCATCGATGAAATCGACAAAACCATTTTGCATTTGCAAAAGACCAAAGAGGCATTAATGTCTTCAGAAAAAAATCTTCGTTTGGCAAACAACAAGGCTGAAGAACTTACCATCAAGCGATTAACGCACAACAATCCCACCATGAAAGCGAAATTTGACGCATTAAATGGCCCTTCCGAGAACCCAAAGGACACGGAAGTAGATTAACTCATTAAATTCTCCGCAGTTATAGTTAGCGATTGGCATTTTGGTTTGGATGCCTACGTATGCGGTGTTGGCAAGTCTATTTTGATTTAATTTCAAACATTATTTTGTTTTATTAACAAACAATTGTATTTTTGTTTTTGTAAAGAGATACCTATCCAAAAATATCATCGATTTTCT
>CAYUNO010000242.1:0-3793 GCA_964446075.1 uncultured Flavobacteriaceae bacterium
AATTGGAGGCCTCTATTTGTTGGGTTTCCACCACAGGTGTGAGTTCGCAAATATTTAAATTCTCCAACTTAGCAACAGGTTTGTCGTTCAATAATATTTCTGGGGCTCCACTCATTACTTGCTGAATCAAATCCGGAACATAAAGAGAATCTTTCAACTGATTCAAATCAATAATTTCCAATCCACAAACCAAATAAAGTTGGGAAATTCCTCCTTCAGAACCCGTAAAACGATAATGCTCATCGTAGGCCAGCCAATCCAAATTTTGAAGTTGTAGTCGTGTGTACATGAGTTTCCCAGTTCGTAAATTCCAAACTTTGGTTGTACCGTCAAGAGAACCCGAAATAAGCCATTGGTTATCCGGACTTATGGCAACGTCAGATACCACATTAGTATGACCGTAAAAATTCTGCAATACCTCACCTGATTGAGCATCTAATAAAATAACCGAACCAGAACTTGAGCCCACAACAATAAAATTCTCATTTTTACTAAACTTAATACTTGTAAGCCCTTGATAATCGGAGCATTGAATATTATTCTCTATCTCACCCGATTGAACATCCCAAATCTTAATTGAACTCTCTAAAAAACTGCCAGCTGTCAGTACCTTTTTGCCGTTAGCGAAAAAAATTGCTTTCCTAAAACCGAAATAATTTGATTTAAATTGTTTGATAGTTTTATTACCATCGATATCCCAAATATTGGCAATCTTCCATTCTGATGTTGTGAGAAGTTGCTTACTGTTTGGGTTAAAAACAGCATGTATTACTGGTTGTTGATGTACAAATCGTTGTTCCATTCTGCCCGATTTAACATTCCAAACTATGGCTGTACTATCAAACGATGCAGTAACTACCGAACTATATTCATTATTAAATTCTGCGGAATACAAGGATTTATTATGACCTTTAAACGTTTGAATTATTTTACCTGTAGCCACATTCCAAATTCTAGCAGTTTTGTCGTAAGAAGCTGTTAATAGGTATTTACCATCTTTATCAAAGTTCACACCTGTCAATCGATCCTTATGTCCTGTAAAATTGGAAACAACAACACCCGAAGTAATATCCCAAATTACTGCTTTATCATTAGAACTAATTGCAACCTGATTAGTAGTAGGGTGAAAGTTTAAAGCATATACTGAATTAGAGGGGGTATGTAGCTTTCCTAATATTTGTCCGGTATTATTATCCAAAATAATTACCTTACTATTGAATGCATTAATCGCAATATAATTACCATCTAAACTGAATGAGGCATAAGTATTTCCAATCATTTCAAAACTTGGATTAAGACCTCTCAGATCAATTGTTTTCTTTAAATATCCACTTTCCAAATCCCAAATTTTAACGGTAGAATCTAAAGAAATCGACAAAAATTCACTACTCTTGGGATTCTGGACAATGGCTATAATACCTTGAGAATGACCTGTAATGGTTCTCAATTTCTTACCTGATTTCGTATCCCAAATTAATATCGTTCCATCTCGATAACTTGAACCAATAACCTTGTCGCCTTTTCTTGAAAATGTAGCTGTAGTAATTGGGGTATTTGCAAATTGAAAATTGGCTTTTATCGCGCCTATTTCTGTATCCCAGAGTTTTACTGTACTGTCTCGAGAAATAGTAAGTACTAATTTCCCATTTGGACTAAAAACAGCGGATACCACGCCCTTCGAGTGTCCCTTCAAATTTATTAGCAACTTACCCGTTTCCACATCCCATATTTTAGCATTATCAATATTTTCATCAGATGTTGTTACCAAGCGCGTTCCAGAAGAATCTAAACTCATATCATAAAATGAATTATTATTATGGACTTCCTCAATTCCTATCAACTTATTTCCTGTACTCATTCTCAAAAACACAATTTTATCATCTGATGATTTTAAAGCTATAATATCATCTTTCAACGGCACGAAATAGGCACTGTAAAACCGCATACTATCGTATTTAATATCCTTCAACAAAGAACCTGATTCTGCATCCCATAATTTTGGTACTCCATCATAAGATGTAGTTAATATTTGTTTGCCATTAAAACTATATTTAGCGGAAGATATAGCATTTGTATTCCCTTCCAAACTATGGATCAATTTTCCTGTTTTTACGTCCCAAACTTTTGCTGTGAAATCGGTGTATGATGTAGTAACTATTTGTTTCCCATTAGGACTAAAAATTGCGGATTTAATTAAATTAGAATGCCCAATTGGCAAAACCAATTTTGCCGTCGTTTGCGAATGCAAAGGTTTATTAAAACTACATAAACCTAGGATTAAAGTGATCTTTAAAACCTTATAATATAATTTCACATTCATTGATATCAACAGAAAAAATAGACTTTAAAAATTACATAAAAAAGTAAAAGAAGACGATGATTTGTCGGCGGCGCATCCCATCCGCTCTTCCTATTTGTCTTCCGGTACCATCATAAATTCTATCGCCATTAATTCTACCGATCTGCCTACCTGTGGCATTGTACAACCAATCCCCATCTACTCTGCCTAACTGCCTACCGGAACCATCGTATATTCTTTCTCCATCAATCCGACCAAGTTGCCTTCCAGTGCCGTCGTAAATTCGGGTACCGTCGTCTCTACCAATTTGCCTACCGGAAGCACTATAAAACCTATCCCCGTCTACCCTTCCAATCTGCGATCCAGAGCCATTATATATCCTTTGTGCCTGAACGGTACAGCAAAATATTGTTAGTACAATCAACCATATAATTTTCTTCATATCCAAAATTAACGATTATTTAATATTATATATAAAGTACTATTTCTTTATTTATTTTCTTCAGTATTCTATTTAAATGATTGAGCTTATTTAAGTAAATTATGAATTGATTTCCAATAGAATATATTTTATTATTGCAAATAAAAATCATAAATGAAAACATATCAAAATAATCTAAGATTACCACTTATAGCTTCATTATTGACAATATTTTTATTCGCATGTAAGAAAGATGAAAAAGAAATTAGTGATGATTACTACATTAAATATGCCGTAGAAAGTAAGACTATTTATACAGGTGTGAAACTCATTACTATTATTCAAGATGAAAGAAATAATGCTAAAGAATTAACAATTGGCACTGGGAAATGGGAGATGACAATTGGCCCTGTAAAAAACCAATATATCGCTAAATTGGACGTGACAAAAAAAGGTTGGACAGGAAGTACTGAAAATCATCTAACAATGACTCTTAGTATTTACGTCAGTAAAAACAACGGTCCTTTTTCTTTACGTGTAATAGATGACAACACCTCCCCTAGAGCCAAGGCATTAATCACACACACATTATCTGAATAATTTGATTAATATTGAAAAACACAATTAATCCGGAGCACATAATCTATGACAGAAATGTTAAAATAGAACTTCTTCGAGGAAGTTTATCAGCCATTTAGCATTTTTCAATGCTAAATGGCTGATAGGCAAGTTTAAGAATTCCTCGGCTGATAAAATGAAATTTCCCAGTTGTAAAAACTCCCTTTTCATCGCAATGCAAACCCTTGGAAGCCAGGTAATCCACTAATCGTGATTCGCAAAACACAATTATCTTATCGCTCCAACCATTACTACCCCTTAAAATTTTAGCCGGAAAACCATCGATTAATACGGGTAATGCGAGTTCCCTCATTTGCTCATCATGCAATTTATCTCGATTCTCCCCATCCTTTTCCTCTATTACTTGGGAAAATTCATCCTTAAAATTTTCAACCATCGAGTCCACCTCCAAAGAGATATTCTTTTGTTTATCGTCATTGTGAGGATTCGACATC
>CAYUNO010000243.1:0-3766 GCA_964446075.1 uncultured Flavobacteriaceae bacterium
CAAAAATCCTTCCCGTACATTTAAAATGTTATGTCGAGAATCCCATAATAATCCCATTCCTACACCCAGGTTTCTACTTCCATTTGAACCGCGGGGCAGAGTAGGGTTTTGAGAGGCAATGGACTCTTCCCAAAGAAATTGCGCGTTGGTTAAATGCTGATAATCCAGCTCCAATCCTGTGAATAAATTACCTCCTAATCGATAAACTAACCGTTCACGAATAGAATAATAATGCGCGGGTACTACGGCTAAGGGTTGTTTATGGTTGTTGTTGCCGATACCATAATATTTCAATGGGTAATTTTGTAGACGGATTTTTCCTAGAGCTAGAATATTGTTGTTTTTTCCATAAATCGCATGATCCATCCACAAGCCCAACTGTTTCATTTCGGTGTAAAATCCAAATGCACTTATCTCGCTCAATCGCAAAGTGGTATCGTTGTTATAATGGAAAACAACCAAACCGCTGGCACCAAATTCCCATCGCGTTTCCGGAGAAAATCCAATGGTTGGATAGAATAGCAATCGAGGTTTTGCAGAACTTCCAGTATCGTTTACCAAGTGATTAACCCACTCGGGTAATACAAGTTTAGTCGGTTTAGGATCATCTGATGAGGTGCTCAAACTTTGCGCAACTACCTGAAAAGACCAACAAAGAAATATTAAAGCAATCGCGCTTCTTTTATTCATGATGAGGCTCCAAGTATACACCGAAATTCTGGGATTTAGTCATGAAAACAGGGTAATAGATATTGAAATTGTACATATCTATCGTGTGTTTCGTGTTTATAAGTCAATCTGGCCAAACTGGAAATACGATCAGCAGAATAAGCGTAATAAGACACTCCTGTCAAATAAATTATTCAATAATCAATAAATAATAGATATTATTGTTTTCGAAAAACGTATATGTTGAAATCACTATTTATCGGCTTGTCATTTATTACAATAACGCTAACAGCACAAATCAAAGCCATCACAGAAAACGGAGATGAGGTAATGTTGTACGAAAACGGAACTTGGAAATCACAAGCAAAAAATTCTCAGCTGTTTGGAACTAGTGAAATTACAGAAAATAAAGTACCATTTAAAAAGGATGTTAATTCAACATTCTTATTAAAGAGCAAAGTGGTGAATGTTGGTGTATGGTTAAATCCCACAAAGTGGACAATATCAAAAGGCAATGAACCTCAAGAATACAAATTCACCTTAAAAGGGGAGAGCGTTTACGGGATGATGATTACCGAAAAAGTAGAATTCCCATTGGAAACACTGAAGAGAGCAGCACTTACTAATGCTCAAAATGCTTCGGCCGATTTAGAATTATTGCGAGAAGAATATAGAACAGTAAATGGATTAAAAGTGCTGATGATGCAATTTGAAGGGACATTGCAAGGAATCAAGTTTAATTTCTACGGATATTATTATTCTACCAGCCAAGGTTCCGTACAGTTGATCACGTGGACTGTAAAAGATTTGTTTTCTTCGCAGCAATCGGAAATGGAAAAACTGCTGAATGGAATTATAGTATTCAGCAATTAAACGACAATATTTCCGTGAGTTTTCTTGCTATTTAATTTCTTGCTGAGTTCCTATCCAAGTTTCAGAAAAAATCATTTAGTTGCAGGTAATCAGAGGCTAATGCTCCAAGCATTCGTAAGAATCATTGCATCCCCCACTTTGTAATCTTAATTCTCGTAAAAGCTAACAAAACACTGTATTTTTTTTATTGATTTTTGCAATTAAGTTTGTTGTAACTACGATAGGTAATGCGAAAACTGCAAAAAATACTTTGGTCTGTTGCCTTTTATTGCATTTTTTCAATTCCGCAGAATAAAGTTCTAGCACAATGCAGTGCAAGTTTTTCAAATGATTCTGTTAAATGTACGGGTAAAAATATTTCGTTTTCTGCCGATTCTGTAGTAATTGGTTTATCCTATCAGTGGGATTTTGGGGACCCAGGTTCTGGATTTTTAAACTCGGATACATCCCAAGCTCCCAAACATATTTTCAACAAAAGAGGCACCTATAAAGTTCAACTAATAGTATCCAGTCTTTCGGGTTGTAGCGATACCGTCACAAAGTCTATCACCGTTTACACCACGCCAATAGCCCAATTTACCTACGTTAACGCCTGTGCTGGGTTGCAAACGCAATTTGAAAATAAATCGAAATCAGACTCAATAGATAAAATCAAAACCTATTTTTGGAACTTCGAGTCCGGCGTAAATAGTTCGGCGGCGAACCCAAGTTACACCTTCAATACTACAGGTTCAAGAACAATCAAGTTTAGAATTGAATCCACATCGGGATGCAAAGATTCAACGTCGGTTATCGTTCAAGTTTTTGAGAAACCTAGCGGCAAATTAGCAGGTACAAAAGTTTGTCAAAACAGTACCTTCTCATTTTATGCCGATACCAAATCCGGAGCAAGTTCTTACACTTGGGATTTTGGAGATAGTTCCACCTACATTCAGCAAAATGCGAATCACGTATACCAAAAATTAGGGTGGATGAAACCAAAATTAACGGTTACTTATTCTACAACCAGTTGCACGATTCCTGTTGATTCTGTAAAAGTGGATCCATTGCCGAAGGCCGATTTTGAAATTTTAAATGACACTCAGTGTTTCAACGGAAATAATGTATGCGTTAAACTCAAGCACGATCAGTCTGTAAAAAAACGTAATGTTATTTTTGACGATGGCTTCAACGACGATTTCTCTTCGCTGAAAGATTCAATCATTTGCCACAAGTACATTGATAAAGATGGGGGAGTTTACAGCATCACCGTTGAATTAACCGATACTAATTCATGTACGAGAACAATCAAAAAAGACTCGGTAGTAGTTATTTATCCGGAGTTGAAAGCTTCGTTTATAAATCCTACCATTTCTGGGTGTTTTGGTTTAGGGGTTCGTTTTACGAATACGTCGAATAGGGACTCAGCCGCGGTAACAAAAACAACGTGGATTTGGGGCGATTCCTCCGTTAGTTTTAAACCCTTTTACACTACCCGACACAACTTTAAGAAAGATGGAATTTTCTATGTAAAACTGGCTATTACTGACACTTTTGGATGTTCGGATACATTTAAATCCGTTAATAAAATTCAAAATACAGCGTATGTGGTAGACGCTAAAATTGACTCGCTTTCTAGTCAGTGTGTCCGCAACAATACCGCATTTTTCTATCAAACTCCCATCTCGGGGGCTTCTATTGAATGGCTTATTCCAGCATATTCCAACCAATTTGCATTTTCCTACAGTTACCGTGCTCCTGGATTGTATGTACCTACAGTGAAAATTTCTAAAAACGGTTGTGATAGCTCCATTACGTTGGATACCATTTTAATTCGAGGTCCAATTGCTCGAATGAGCGTAATGAATCAATTTCAATGTCAAGTTAAAGATACCGTCTATTTCACCAATACTTCCACAACGTATCAAAATGGTTATATGCAATCGTTTTGGGATGCCGGGGATGTATGGGCTACCAATTGTGTAATTGATAAAAAAGCCGGAAAAAATGTTGGAAGCAATTGCAATTACTCTAAAGACTCATTAACATTCAAACACCGATATAAAAACGGTAAAGAGGGGTGCTACAGTGCCAAATTAGTTGTAAAAGATACCGTCTACGGCTGTTCCGATTCTACTTTTGCGGCGCTTCCATTAAGGCCACCCCAAGCGGCTGGAACCGTTAGTCCAAGCGATTCCAATGCGTGTCCTGGCACCGAATCGTAGAAGTGAAGGACGTGGGACTG
>CAYUNO010000244.1:0-3751 GCA_964446075.1 uncultured Flavobacteriaceae bacterium
TGGTAAAGAACACCAACGAGGGCGGAGGAATCAAACATTCAATTGTTATTTTAGTAAATAATTTCCTATCCTGAATGAACCCACGTGAAATTATTAATCACTTTGCTTAAAGAAACGACCTGAAAACTTATTTCCTTTTTCAGTTGTTACTTCTATATAATATATACCTGAAAATAATAATGAGGAATTTATTGCCATACCAAAGCTTGCGTTTACTTGTTTATGTGTTAAACATCTACCTTGCAAATCGATAATTCTGTATCCGATTATACGTTCATAGTTCAGTAAAATATTTAATTCATCTTTGGCAGGGTTGGGATATACTGAAAGTTTACTTTCTATATATTCCATAGTTGACACTGATGTGATTTTTTGTTTTGCGATAAATTTAACTTGGAAGTTTGGTTGCGTTGGATGGTTTGTTGATATGTTGAGGATTGCTTCCCGGGAAAGTGAATCAGCAAATTTCATATTTAATAGAACAGGAATCGAAACGCTATTTTTTTGTTTAATTATTTGAGATTTGCCCACCACTGAAAAAAAATCCAAATCACCAGTTAGGAAGATCGAGTTGATTTTTAATGGAATATTACCCGTGTTTTTAAGCTGGATAACGGATTCAATTTGTTGTCCTACAGAAAGACTTGCCAAATCCACTATCGCTTCATTTTGCAAAATCATACTCTTTCTACTCACCTCATAATTCAAGTTTTGAGCAATTCCATTTCCAAAAAGCCTCAGAATGTAATCACCAGAGTAATTGTCATTTGTTACAAGTTTTAATTGGGAAGATGCTAATCCGCTCGCAGAGGGATGAAATCGAATAGTAAGTATTGCCTTACTCACCGCATTTATCGTATCGTTATCCAATACATACGACCAGCTGTTATTGCCACTAAGCACAACCTGATTAATTGTCAGGGGTAATATTCCATAATTGTAAAGATAAAAGGTTCTCGACACGGTATCTCCCACTATTGTACTTGGAAACATAAGGCTGTCGTTGCTCGCTAAAGTTGTTTCTAAATCATTAGTTCCTAGGGAATTAACGGATATTAAGGAACCGCCAATCCGAATAGTTTTAGTTACGCTATCTTTAAAACTGCCATTTTTGTATGTGGCAAATAGCTTTACAGTATAAACGCCCGGTGAATTGAATTTATGGTTAGGATTTACCTCATCCGAAAAGCTGCCGTCTCCAAAACTCCAACGGTACATGTAACGGTTGAAATTCTGATAATAGTAACTGGATGTAAAGTAAAGTTTGTTAGACTCGTTCTTGAAAGCAAATGTTTGAGTTGCTGCATCATAACCATTTACAACAAAATCAGGTGCGGGATCATAAAAGCCTACATTCCACTTTTTAAGATTGCTATGGATTATCTGATTAACTGCTAACCTGATGTTGGAAGCAACTGTGTTTGAAAGACCCGGATTATAGGTTATTCCCAGGGGTGATTTCCTAAAAAGCGTATTATAGAATGTGCATGCGGCCAAATAGGAACCTGCCATAGAAGGATGCGATCCATCACTATCATATAGTTCAATTTCTGGATGATTGGTGCGCACATATCGCCACACAGCGCCAACAGCAGCTAAAGGAAGTTGCTCATTATACGACATGTTTGGGCCTCCCATTTGCATATAATTTTGTTGCAGCAACGAATCCATACCCTTATAGGTGCAATAGTAACCGGCCTTAGGAAACTGGGCACACAGTGAAGGCTCGCCATTTTTTCTTCCCCAGGTCATATAAAGCATCGGCATTGCACCTTCTTGGTCAATCGGGATCTTAAGGTCCTGAACACTTTGAATGTTGTTTGGCTCGAAACTGTTGGGGGAAATAATGGAGGGTTCATTGCAAACCGCTGCACCCATTACGCTCTGCTGTTGTATAATAACATAGTCCCATTGCGGATCAGCCATCATATCCAAACTCACCTGATCGTTTAAGTGATTGTTAAATGTATACCCTCCAGGAGAATTATTGTTGTAAATCAAGGTATCACCCACTGATGAAGCCACATTCTTTATTAGGAGTGGCAGATTATTGGCCGTAACATAACTATTACCAAGAAACAAGGCACGAATTTTTGTTGGCGGTTGTGCAATGGATTTGGTTTGAAATGCCACTGCGACTAAAATTATGAATATATAACGTATCATCTGGATTGTATTTTAAGGATTTAATTTTAGTTTAAGAAGAAAAATTGAATTACGTACATAATCAACAAAGACAGGATCAGCAACCATGTTGGTATTGATGAGTTTTACCGTATTCAACCCCGGATCGTAATCACAATCATCGGCATGGCTGAAGGTGCCAACCACAATCAAGTTGCCCGATCGGTCAACAGTCCAGTCGCCAACACGCTCATCTCCCACACCACCAAAATGAGTCAGGGAAATCAGGTTGTCGTAATCATCGCTATTAGTTACTACAAAATCTGATACACCCCTTGCCAAAAAAGTGCTAGTTCCTGATTTACCTTCATAGTAATAGCGCAACGAATCATTGGTATTATTCATGTCTCCAACAGAGTTTGTACCAAGTAATGTTGTTGCTGCCACAGATCCGCTGCGGTTGTAATTTTTACTCACAAAAATACTCACTGTGTGGGCATGCAGAAACAGCCCTGCTGTATCAAATTCTGCGACAAAGCCAGGGAAATCTGCTGAACCAGAAACAAAAAAGGAGTCGATACCCGGATCAACATCGATCTGCTGCTGGTAGGGTAAATAGCCAGTAGCCTTTAAGCGATTTTTATAAAGGCTAATATCCGCGTTGATGAAAGGCTTAGTCCACAAGCGTGTGCCGTTTGCAGCATACTTTACCAACCATGTTTGGTTTGTTTGGCAGATAGATTTGGAATGAGATAACATACAATAGATTACTCCATTATCATCCACATCAAATGAAATAATTCCACCACCACCAAAATTTTCGCCTGAATTAAATTCATTATATTCCAAACCTGAAGTAAGTCGTGTATCAATGGTCATATCTAAATCCAAATTAAGACTGTAGCGGTAAACCCTATATTGATCTTTTACATAAAAATGAGTAGCTGTAATTTCATAAACATTTTCGAGGATAGTGGAAGAGCTGCGTCCGGCTAGGAAAATAGGAAGCATAGTTGCTTTAACAAAATTGCCCTTATCCGTGAGCTTCACAAGATAATATTTACCTGCTTGCCCGGTGATTACTCCTACACCAGGATCTAAATCAGCCTGTCCGCCCTCTAACCAAAAAGTCATGTAAATATTTCCTGCATTATCAGTTCGAACGAAAGTATTCTCAAACATGTGTCCTAGCATTGCAAAAGTTGGATTACCTAAGCCATAAAAATTTTTTACAAATAGAAAATTACCAGCACTGTCGTACTTGGCTAGAAACATTACATTCTTATGGTTTGCTGGAGGAATCATCCAAACGCCATTACCAAAATCAGTAGAGTCAGAATAAAACCCAGTTACCAAAATATTATTATTAGCATCCGTTGTTACAGAGTGCCCTTTTCTTGAAATATTATTAAGAGCTTCTGGTCCAGGCCTAAGTGTTCGAGTAATATCAAAACCACCACCTAGTTGTTTAACCCATTGAAGACTGATTTGTGCATTAATTGAAAATGCAGAGGCTGCCAGTATCAGAGTAAAAAGTCTTGTTTTTTTCATATTCTTTAGTTATAATTATCAAATATACTCGCCCTCGTTGGTGTTCTTCACCATAGTCGTTAACTTAAAAGAACTT
>CAYUNO010000245.1:0-3704 GCA_964446075.1 uncultured Flavobacteriaceae bacterium
ATCGGCAGAATTAATGGCATCGCCTTTCACCCCACCGATACCAATACCTTGTTTGCTTTGGCTCCCCAAGGCGGCGTTTGGAAAACCACCGATTACGGGAAAACATGGTCGCACTTCTGGAAATCCAGCACCTCCACCAGCTACCTCACCTTAGGTGCTTCGGCCATGGTGCTATCGTACCGAAATCCAGATACCTTATACATCGGTACCGGAGATTGCGATGCAGGAGATGCCCCCGGTTATGGAGTGATTTTTTCAACCAACGGTGGTAAAACCTTTGCTCTTAGAAATTCGGGGATGGGGAATCAAACCGTTTCTCGGATCATCATGCATCCTCGAAATTCCGCGATTTTATTGGCGTCTACTTCCGGTGGGGTCTTTAAATCTACCAACAGCGGTTCTACTTGGACCAGAACTTCGCCCACTTCGGTAAAGTACCACGATTTGGTATTTCATCCCTTCAATCCAAACATTGTGTATGCAACAAGCAACGGCTTATTTTATCGCAGTACGGATGCCGGAAATAGTTTCGTTCAAATAACAACCGGGTTGCCAACTTCGGGAGTGCAACGCGCGCAAATTGCTGTTTCTAAAGCCGATCGCAGTAGAGTGTATATGCTTGTCTCTGCAAATTCCCGTTTTCAAGGGTGTTACCTATCCACCGATAGCGGACAAACCTTCGCAAACCGCAATACCACACCGGCCAATATATTGGGGTACAGCGAAAT
The DNA here is from genome assembly GCA_964446075.1 of uncultured Flavobacteriaceae bacterium. Classification (GTDB taxonomy): domain Bacteria; phylum Bacteroidota; class Bacteroidia; order NS11-12g; family UBA955; genus JAGKXC01. The sequence continues at coordinate 729 of CAYUNO010000245.1, forward strand.
GGGTACCGATAATGTGGGCCAGGGATGGTACGATTTAGATCTTGCTGCGGATCCTTACAATGCACTCACCGTTTATGCGTTGGGGATTAATGTTTGGAAGTCAACCGATGGGGGTGCCACGTTTAAAATTAGCGGACATTGGGTGGGCAGTGGAAATGCAGACGATATCCATGCCGATCAACATGCAGCGGAATTTAATACCACCGGCAGAGCCTTGTTTGTAGGCAACGATGGCGGTATTTATTTTTCCAACGATGGCGGGAAAAAGTACAATAACATTTCTTCGGGTATTCAAAATTCTCAAATATATAGGATCGCTGTGTCGCAAAATCAGCAGCACATGAGCGCCACCGGTTACCAAGACAATGGATCGGCGCAGCATCAGAACGACCAATTTTTCACCTATTACGGAGGGGATGGTATGGACTGTGCGGTAGATCCGTCCGATGATAATTTTGTGTATGGATCTTACGTGTATGGGTCGATTTATCGATCCATCGACAAAACCCGCGTTTCAACCACTGCCGAAAATGGCACCAATGTGAATGAAGGGGGAGGTTGGTTAACGCCGTTCGTATTGCAAGAAGGCAACCCCCACCGCATGTTTGCGGGCTACGTGAATGTTTGGCGCAGCGATAGCGTAAAGAACTCCGCAACCCCCAAGTTTACCAAAATTTCTACCGGATTTACGGGCAACGTTCGAGCCATAAAAAACTCCGCAGCCAACAACAATATCCTTTACGTAGTTCGGGGCGATGGTAAATTGTACCGAAGCGATAATGCCGGTACCGCAATTACCCCCAATTGGGTAGATTTATCGCCATACCTACCTGTAGGTATCACGCTAAGAGCCTTTGAACCAAGCTATAAGGATTCCAACGTAGTCTATATCATGAGCAACAATACCTTGTATAAAAGTACCAACAAGGGATTGAATTGGACCAGTATTGGAAGCTTCGGGAACGGTTCGCCGGGTACCACAAACTTTGGAATACCCACAGCATTGCGTGCGGATTCTTCGGGTAAATACGAGGATCTATATATCGGCACCGATAGAGGGGTGTATGTGTATTTGGGTAGTACCGCCGGAACATCTAACGGTATTTGGGATTTTATGGAAGATTTCCCAATATGGGCAGACGTTACCGATTTAGAAATTTCCTACAACAAAACCAATCGCAAAGAAAGCTACCTTTATGCTTCCACCTACGGAAGGGGCGTTTGGCGTTCGCACCTGCACAACTATTCGCAATTGGGATCTACCACACTAACACCCGATATGGTTGCCTTTGATTCCATTTTCACGGTTGGAGCTACGGCCAATATGTATCAAGCGATTCAAGGACCCTGGAACGGAATAAAGTGGAAAGTAACTCCATACGATGGATACAGTTATATCCATGGGGATAGCGTATCCAACACCGCCAGCCTGACCTTCTCTAAGCCTGGTATTTATTCGGTTTCGTTATCAACTACCGGTTGCGTAAGTTCAAAATCCATCACCAAAATCAACTGGATTAAAGTATTTCCAAATCCAGCATCCGCAACTTGCAAGGCCAATTCCACCGATAGAACCGGTAATTATGGTATTGGAATTACTCGAGTGAGATTTGCCGATAATACCCACGAAAGCGGAACCTATTTCGACGATGGAAATGCTCCGGATTTTTCGAAATCCAAAGTTTTTAGGGTTAAACCCAATAGTACTTACACCGCCAAAATCAAGGCCGGATTGTATAATACAGAAAATGTAGCGGTTTATATCGATTGGAATAATAATGGGAAATTCGAGAACTACAAAGGCGAATATTACCCTTCGGTTTCCGTAGCTCCGGGTGTGGAGGCAAGCTTCACAATTAAGCCGCCATCCACCTTGCCCCCAAATAAATCCGTTAGAATGCGGGTAATTTCCGATTACAATGGCTTGGATTCCAACGCATGCAAAACCCTAAATTATGGCCAAGGCGAGGATTATTCCTTGGTGTACGATGTGATTCAGCCCTTATTTGCAGTAAATAAAATTAAAATTTGCTCTGGGGAAAAGGTTACCTATAAAGATTCGTCTATCGGTCTAATCCATCGCTGGGATTGGGATTTTGGTATAGGAGCAATACCTAGAACCGCCACGGGTGCAGGTCCACATACGGTAACCTATACCTCGGCGGGGATTAAGTCGCCCAAATTAAAAATTAATGGCACCGACAGTCTTACCCGAACAGCCCTCGTATCGGTGATTCAAGTTCCCAATGCCAAGATTTATACCAAATCGGGTGCATTACAAAGCTGTCAACAACTAAAGCTTACCTTGGCTGCTCGCGATTCATTTGCTACCAAATTCACCACTACTTGGCAAAAAATGAAGCCCAATTCTAATCCCAACTTAACGGTAGACTCTTTATTGACTTTCAACTCGTTAACTCTTTCCGATTCGGGGAATTACCGAATAATTTTAGACAATAACGGTTGCAAAGACACCTCCTCAGAAGTTCGTTTGGTGGTTTATCCAAAACCCATCCCCACCTTCACGGTGAACGCCGATAAGCAATGTTTGCGGAACAACAATTTCCAGTTTATTCAAACTTCCATCATTCATGCGGGTAATATTCCTGCCTACACCTGGAGAATTTATTCGGAGAAGGCACAATCCCCAGCTCTACACTGGCAGTATTCGTTTTCGAAATTCGGTTCCTATTCCGTGGTGTTGAAAACCAAATACCAAACCGGTTGCGAAGATTCAACGAAGGCCACGGTTATGGTGTACGATCAGCCGAAAGCGAAGTTTTCGGTGAACGACTCCATCCAATGCGATAAAGGAAACAGTTTCAAATTCACCAACGAATCCAGTATAGGCAGTACGGATTTGCTGTATTTTACTTGGACATGGGGCGATGGGAACTCGGTAACTGGTAGATCGCCATCGGCAAAAACCTATTCCACTTGGGGCACCTACCCCGAGAAATTGGTGGCGCTTTCGTC
>CAYUNO010000246.1:0-3682 GCA_964446075.1 uncultured Flavobacteriaceae bacterium
GCGTATTCGAAAATAGAAAAAAATCCAAATTCAGCCACCTTAGAAAGACTCCAACAATTGAGCGAAATACTTGGGGTGAAAGTAAATAGTATTGTGGGCGAAGACGACATGTACATTCAACAAAATTTTCATCAACAAGGGGGAAACGCATCTACCGTTATGTACGTTACTGGACTGGCAGACCGGGAACGTGAAGCGCTTCAACAACAAATTATAAGTTTGCAAAAACAAATTGAAATACTCACGAAAATTATCGAAAGTAAATTGTAATAAATTAAATTTATCCACACACTTTAGAACAATCCGAACTATTATTTTAGCAGATTGTAACTCCCACAAATTCTTAAATTCAATTTAAAACGGCGCAAATCCTAAAATCAATCTAACGCAGTAATGTGAATGTACCCGTGTACGTGTAAGTTTTATTGGATTTTGACGTAACCTGCAACAAATACACATACACCCCTTCCTGCACTGGTTCACCCATGTAATCGCCTAACCAACCCTTAGAGGAATCAGACGTTTCGTACAACTTCTCCCCCCATCGATTGAATATTTTCAAAATAAACGATACATGATTGTCCATAAAAGGCATAAATACATTATTTGCCTTTGGTCCAACCGAATTTGGGGTGAATGCTGTTGGTATATATACGGTCAGCCCACAGTTATCATCTATTAATGTTACTTGATAAATAACTGAATCGCACCCCATACTGCTTCTAATAGTGTCAAAAAAAATCCCTGGACGCGAATATTTTTTTTTCAGAAACGAAAAATCATCTCCGATACATTTCACTTTCGTAAGTTCTTCCCTTACTACTTGGTTAAACCGCACCAATCCATAAATAATGGAATCACATCCGTAAATCGTCTTTAAGCTATCAACAACCCATGTATCTTTACTAACCCATCGATTTCTGAAGTTAATTGGAATTCCGTAACACGCATTTAAGGTGTCGAATAAACGATAACTGGGCATATTTTCGGTTATCGTGTAAATCGTTTTGCACACCTTCTGCTCGGTAACGTCTATGTTTGTATCAATATAAATTGAATATTGATCATTGGAACTGCAGTATCGATAACGATCGTATTGAGAAACCGTGTCTTTAACGGCCAAGTATAGCGAACGCAATGTATCTCGGTAAAGGATGTCATGAAACCCTTCCGTGTATAGGGCTTTGTTATAAATCGACAACGAATCTCCCTTACAAATCACGTAGTTCTTGGTCGGTCGGTCAATAATACAAGGCATGGCAAGGGTAAAATCCACGCCTATTCTGACACTCCCTTTGGTGGATATTAACTCGTGGTCGTCAACCGAATAAAATCTAAAAACACTGTCTTTCGAGTACGTGTAGAAAAAATCCTCCCCCGCTATTATATCCAAGACATTGCTGTCCACAAATACGGGTTTGGTATTTTTTTGTAAATCAATTTTATAACAGTCGCCGGTAGCGGTTAATGCCAGACCCATCCAACCATCGCACTGACCTGAAATGGCAACTACATCCGTTAAGGTCAATTTTTGAGGCCGTTTTATTACATCGTTCCATTGATAAATCGATCCAAATTTATCCAATGCAATGGACCCATGCGTGGTGGTCTTGATGTCAACAATATCACTCAAATAGGAAATTAATGTTGGCTTAGAAACCGTTTGCGTATCGCCCAATCCGATATAGGTTTTTTCTTGATTGGATAGCACATACACCTGGCCAGTCTGCGTTAGCATGAAAACACTTTTCACTCCAACTGCGCATCGAACTGCATTGCTCATCCCTTTTACATCCTGCAGGTAAAAAGGATTGTTGAAGGTTCCAATTTGTTTCTGTCCATTGTTTTGAAATCCAGAAATAATAGTGTTATCGGCAGCGGCTAATAACACGCTCCCATCTTTTTTAATGAAAGCACCGATGTTCCATCCGCCATCGCAGAATTTAATATCGGCCGCAACCGCTGTAGGATTTCTGCTAACAAATGCTTCCCAAACGTAACCGCTGTCATTATCTCTAATTACTGTCATCACGTAACCGGCGGAATGGTATTTCACCTGGCCGATACGTAACACTTTTCTTGGCTGAAAATAGGTATAATAATAGCCGATTAGCGAGTACGTATTAGACTTTATTCCCCAACCAAACATTTCACCGTTGCAGGTGGTAAAAGCGCCGTAAGGTGCGCAACTAACGTTTGTAGGTTTGTACCACAATCGCCCCCCAAACCCATCACCAACGATGCTGTTTTGACCCTGAATTTGAGCAAAAAGAAATACACTAATTACAACTAGATAATTCTTAAACCGGTTATGGAAGTTGATTACAAACACTATAAGAGAAGTTGGTCTTGTATCCTATTTAAATTTAAATTCACCTTGGACCCTGTTGAATCAATTTCTCAATTCAACGCAATCCAATGGTTTCAAGACGCAAATATTCCTGCGAGGTTGTCCTCACTTAAAGAATTATACCCACGAGTAGATAAATCTATGTAGAATTAATACAATAGTGTATGATTTAACTAGGTTGTTATTTCAATTGTAGCGTGATTGGGACCGTGTAATAGGATCGTACGCTTTTGCCTTTTAGTTGGGCAGGGATCCAACGTGGGGATTTTTTAAGAATTCGAATTGCCTCAGCGGTAAATTCTGGGCATGCCTTGGTTTCTTTCACAATGGAAATGTAAGAAATTCTACCATCGATTTCAACAACAAACCGCAATTGCACTTCGCCATTAATACCTTCTTCTTGGCAGCGAACAGGATACTCAAAATTAGCACTTATAAAGTTCATAAATGCCGCTTCGCCTCCAATAAAACGGGCGGTTACATCCAATCCTGTGGTGATTATCGAATCTTGAGGTCTTGAAATTACTCCTCCAGCGATAGTAAAATCGAGATGATCGGGTTCGTCTTGGCTAGCTTGCGCTGCTTCGTTTCTCTGTGCAAATACCACAGACGAACTCAATAAAATGGTAAGCAATACAATTACTTTTCTCATTAAGCAAATGTAAGAAATTGACTAATTACAAAATACAACCCCATCGGTTAATTGTTAATACATCATAAAAAAAAGCCTCAACTTGCGTTGAGGCCTTTGCTCTTGATCGTGCACTCGTAGGGATTCGAACCCCAAACCTTCTGATCCGTAGTCAGATGCTCTATCCAATTGAGCTACGAGTGCTTGGTTTGTTTAAGATTTTTACAATTAATGTTTTTCTTAAACGGGTTGCAAAAGTAAGAAAAATATCCTTAAATGTCAAAAAAATATCGGAGAAAGTAATTGCTGTGATTTTTTTAATGCTTGAATCTATTTGATTCACAACTCCTACCTACCCAACAAATCCCCTCCATTGAGACAACACTGTTTTTGCGATAAATGCAAAAAATTAAGCCCTTTTTATGAGAGTGTGTATTTTTTATCTATGTACACAATAATAATTTTGTGTCATGAATAAAATCAGGGTCAACATAACCATTTCTCCCCATATCCATGAAAAATCAAAATACTGGGCAATGCGAGAGCATAAAAGTTTTAGCGAGGTGGTGGAAGACCTGGTATTAAACTATTGTATGTCAAAGGAGGAACAAACCAATTCAACGCCAAAAGAATCCAACGTACCTATCGCAAACATTCAAAATCCTAAAATCAATAATTCGACAAAAAATCCAGCGCCCAAT
>CAYUNO010000247.1:0-3680 GCA_964446075.1 uncultured Flavobacteriaceae bacterium
TTTAGCACAGATATTTTGGTTTGCAGACTATCTACGCTATTTATGGAATTCTCGAACTCGCCATGGAACTCACTCTCCATACATTTACTCCTTTGCAGACGAAGTTCTTTATCAAAAAGGAGAACCTCATTGTATTGATTTAATTGAACTAGAAAGAAGCAAATACTTGAAACTTTCTGGTAAATTATATCAGAATATTCCTCAACGGAAACACTTAACGCTTCTTTATCGATATTTAAATTGGAACGATACTGTATTTTCAAATTTCTTGGAAATCGGAAGCAGTTTAAATACTATACCATCTTTAATAAATGAGGTAGATCCATCGGTAACGGGAGTAAGCATCTCAGTTAAAGAAATAACGTCTGTTGATGAGAATACTTACCTACCTCAATTGGAGACAACTAAGGTAATAAACCATACCAAAAAGATTAATTCTCATTTCTTAAAATCTCTTGATTTAAAAGAAAATTCGATGGATATAATTATCGTTAATGATAATTTAAAAAGTATTATGGACATCGAAGCTATGGATTATTTAATTCAATTACTTAGTGCAAAAGGGCTGCTTATTGTAAATCGATTGGATAATTTCTGGGAGCAAAGAGATTCATGGGATGTATTAATTCGTCATCCAAGGGTAACGGCTAACATAGACTTATTCAAAATGGGTATGATTTTTGTTCGCCAAGAACAGCAAAAAGAGACATTTACATTGCGTTATTAATGATATTCAATCATAAAATTCGGGTTAGATATGCAGAATGTGACAGAATGGGATTTGTTCATCATTCCAATTATGCATTATATTTTGAGGAAGCCAGAACGGAATATCTGCGTGATAAAAAAGTTACTTACAAAGAATTAGAAGATGAGGGTATTATAATGCCAGTTCGTTCCATGGGATTCTCATTTTATTATGCAGCAAAATATGACGATTTATTAACCATACAAGTTACCGTTCCAGACAATCCTACTGTTAGGTTAAAATTTACATATAAAGTTTATAATCAACTTGATGAGTTGCTAAGTGAGGGTTTTACAGAATTATTCTTCGTAAATAAGACGACAATGAAACCTATTCGTGTTTCAAAAGAGCTATTGGCAAGAATGGTATAATGGATTATGGATAAATTGAAAACAAGTTACCGTGGAAAATTATTAAATTCTTCTGAAGAACAAGAAGATTATCCTAATGAAGATCCCTTGTTAGAAATTAATTTAATCGAAAAAAATCAACCTGAAAATCAACCAACCCATCCCCTATTAAAGTATCTACAAACCATTAAACCAAAAGGATTTGGGGGTGAAAACTTATATACTGTAGGAAGGTATTTCCTCCGTGCGATGTTTATGGAAAACTTAAATATGCGTGCATCAAGCTTAAGTTTCAACTTTTTCCTAGCGTTATTTCCAGCATTAATATTCCTTTTAACGCTCATTGCTTATTTACCAATAACAGGATTAAAAACACAATTTATCCGTGAATTATCTTTAATAATGCCAGAACAAACATTTAAAGAGATTCGCTCTACCATTTTAGAGATTTTAAACAAACAAAATTCTGGATTACTTTCTTTTGGTTTTATAACTACTTTATATTTTGCTTCTAATGCTTTCCACTTATTAATCAATGCATTCAATCGTCGTTTACCGAATGTAAAAAAGAAAAACTGGTTTCAAATTCGAGGGCGCGCTGTATTTATGACCTTTTGGGTGAGTATTTTGATAATTATTGGCTTATTTTTAATTACAATGGCCTATCAAAGTGTGTTGTTCATCAAAACTCATCGCTGGCCTCTTAGTGAAGTTTATACTTTTATTATAACAATTTTCGAGTACTTGGTATTGATTGCCCTATTTCTAATCGGGATTTCAAGTTTATATTTTTTTGGACCAGCAAATCAAAAACGATGGAAATTTTTTACTGCTGGTAGCACAACAGCTACGGTGTTAAGCGGTATCTCAAGTTGGGGTTTTGCTCTATACGTAAATAATTTCAATACCTACAATAAGGTCTATGGTTCAATTGGAGCGATCATAGCCTTAATGATATTAATATATATCAATGTACTTACAATCATTGTAGGGTTTGAATTAAATGTAAGCATCGAGAAAGCCCTGAATAAAAGGAAAAAAAACGCTCATAGTTTATCGAATTAACCGATAAATATTTTTTCGATAAAATTCTCACCTAATCGATCGTTTATTGCTTTCAATAATTGATCTCTTCTCAGGAATATTTCATTTTTCAATGGCGCCTGATCGAACCAAACATATAAGGTTTTACCCCTCATTTCTAGTTTCGTTGTATGTTTAGCAACCAATACACCCGTTATTTCCTCCCAAACTTTCACCAATTCTATTTCATGCATTTTGGACGTTAAACGATACTTGTCCATCATTTTATTGAGCACTTCGCCAATATTTTTTTCTTTATTATTCATGAAATACAATTGATTTAAGAGTTTTGCGCCAACTTGGATTTTCTAAATCCATAGGAAAAGTAAAAAACCAAGCCTATTCCAAACCAAATAAAAAACCAAAACCAATTTTCGCGTTGCATTCCGGTGAGTAAATAACCGCAGGAAGCAATTCCAAGAGAAGGAATTAGATTCAATTTTTTGGTGTACGAAGTTATTGCCAAAGTCAACATGGAGATCCAATAGATTATCATAGAAATAGATTCAAAATCTCGTGTTTCATAAAACGAAAACCAAAGATGCTCCCAATAGTGTGGAATTTGAACCTCAATTAGCACAACTACTACTGCTAACAAAATCGGGTAATAAAATTGTCCATTTATGTAGGGTAATACAAACCCCGAATTATTAGATTTCTCTCGTTTTGGCAACAGAAGCACCCCACCACAAACCAATAAAAAAGCGAATAAGGTTCCAATAGATGTGAAATCTAAAACAAATTTTTCGTTGGTAAACAAAATCGGCAACCCCACAACCACACCCGTAATTATAGTTGCAAAAGAAGGTGTTTGAAATTTGGGATGTATTTTAGAAAATGCAGGAGGTAATAACCCGTCTCTACTCATTGATAGCCAAATTCTCGGTTGACCCAATTGAAACACCAATAGCACACTGGCCATTGCAACAACGGCAATACTGGATACTACATATTCTAGCCATTTAATGTTTTTCTCTGCTAAAACAAATGCCAAAGGATCATCTACCGCTAAAGATTTATAAGGCACCATGCCCGTTAGCACTAACGCAATGAGTATATAAAGGACTGTGCAAATGAGTAAAGAATAAAACATCCCGCGAGGTAAATCGCGTTGTGGATTTTTTGTTTCCTCTGCCAGTGTACTTACCGCATCAAATCCTATATAGGTAAAAAACACGGCGGAAACCCCAAGCATAACACCATGGAATCCTTCGGGCATAAATGGTTTAAAGTTTTCAATATCGATGTAAAATGCGCCAACAACAATAACTAAGACAACCACCAATATCTTCAATAACACCATAGCATTGGATGCATTTCTTGATTCTTTAATTCCTCGATAAACCAACCAGGTTATAAGTATATTTATCACCAAAGCAGGCATATCAAAAATTATTTTTATTCCAGCAATTTGCGGCGCTTTCACCCATGCCTGAACCAATTCTTGTTCGGCTGCATTAATGTTTAGTGATTGCCATAATTCTCCAAACTTTTGAGAT
>CAYUNO010000248.1:0-3665 GCA_964446075.1 uncultured Flavobacteriaceae bacterium
CGGGGCTGCTGGGGCGGAGTACACAACCACCCGTGGGAATAATGTTCATGCAACCGAAGATGCAAACGACGATAACCAACCCGGTTATGCTGTAAATGGAGGTAGCAGTTTGCAGTTTTTATCGCCCTATAATCCATCGGAACCCAATCCGGTAAACTATCGTGATTTTGCTATCGTGAATTTATTCGTGGCCAATAATTTGATGCACGATATCGCCCATCATTATGGTTTTAATGAGGAGTCTGGAAACTTTCAAAGTACCAATTATACCAATAAAGGTTTAGGCGGGGATTATGTACGAGCCGATGCGCAAGACGGCAGTGGTACCAACAATGCCAATTTCTCTGCTCCGCCAGAAGGAACACCCGTAAGGATGCAAATGTATATTTGGGATGGGGTTAGTTATAAGAGCGTATTAGCAGGTCCCGGTGGAATTCGTTTCGGTACCGGAATTACTGATGGGACTTGGGGTAAAACCATAACGGAAATTCCTACTTCCGGTAAATTAATGTGGGTTAACGATAATTTAGCGGCTAAAACCCACCAAGGTTGTACGGGATACTCCAACGGGGATTTGATTAAAGGAAATATCGCGGCTATTGATCGTGGAAGTTGCACGTTTGTTCAAAAAGTATTCCGTGCTCAAGGCTATGGCGCAACTGCAGTAGTGATTTTAGATACATCGGCAGCCGATCAAACCATTACCATGGCAACGGATAATACTGCCAATGCGGCAAAGATTACAATTCCCGTTTTGTTTGTTAAAAAATCGGATGCGAATGTACTAAGACAAATGTTGAATGACAGCAGCTTCACCGTGAGTTTTTACGATTCATCGGCTTATGCTAAACGTACGGATTCCGATTTGGATATGGGGGTTATTGCCCACGAATATACCCATGGGATTTCCATTCGGTTGACTTGTGGACCATCGAATTCCAATGGATTAAATAACCGCGAACAGATGGGTGAGGGTTGGAGTGACTTTATTGCTTTGGCATTTACTACCCAAAAGGGGGATGTTGGTTCAACGCCACGCGGAATGGGGAATTGGTTACAAGGTGAAGATAAAAACGGAACAGGTATTCGTACCTATCCATATTCCACCAATATGTCGATTAACCCACATACCTACGGTAACGTAGCGAAATTTTCTGTTGCAGGTCAAACACCGGTTCATTTCACGGGTGAAATCTGGTGTTCGATGTTGTGGGATTTGTATTGGGATTTTATTAAGGAGTACGGATTTAGCGAGGATTTATATCGCGGAACGGGTGGAAATAACCAGATGATTCAGTTGGTATTTGATGCCATGAAGTTACAAGCATGTGGACCGGGTTTTACGGATGCGCGGGATGCAATTATCGCTGCCGATGAAGCACGAAATGGAGGCAAAAACAAGGATTTGATATGGAAGGCATTTGCCAGAAGGGGCTTAGGATATTCTGCGGCACAAGGGGATCCAAACAATTGTTCCGATGGTGAAGAAGCCTTTGACATGCCCAGCGTAGGTAAAACAGAATCGTTTACTGCGAAATCGATTGTAACGGTTCGTATTAGTCCCAATCCGTTCTCCTACGAATTATTGGTGGAACCAACCCATCTATTGGGCGCATTGCGTGCCGAATTGTATTCGGTAGACGGTAAGTTGTTATCGATTCCTCAACAAGGGATAGATGGAGGTGCGGTGCGTTTGAATACAGCGATGCTATCGGCTGGGGCCTATATTCTCCGTGTTTTCAATGAAAAAGGGGAGTATCAACATGCCGCTACGGTAATCAAAAATTAGTATTCTTTGAATTCCTTATATTTGCCCCCGTTAATTAGAGAACTGGAGTGACGTATATTCTATTATTTTGTTTGTTGGGTTATATCATTGGATCGGTACCCAGCGCAGTTTGGGTAGGAAAAACCTTTTTTGGCGTGGACGTTCGCGAACACGGCAGTGGAAATGCAGGGGCAACCAATGTATTCCGAGTTCTTGGCAAAACCGCAGGTTCTACCGTATTGTTGTTGGATGTGTTAAAGGGATTGTTCGCGGCGAGACTTTCGTATTTGTATGCTAATACCGTTGATGCCTCGTTAACCTATACCGAAATATTGGATTTTAAAATCATTTTTGGGGTGATGGCCATTGTGGGTCATTTGTTTCCGGTGTTCGCCAATTTTCGCGGAGGAAAAGGCGTGGCCACCCTGTTTGGAGTAATTATTACTTTAAATCCGGGGCTGGCATTGTGGGCAGTGTTGGTGTTTTTGTTGGTATTTGTGCCCACAGGATACGTGAGTCTGGGTTCCATGATCGCCGGTTTAAGTATACCCGTATTGGCTATGCGCGTTTTTTCGATGTACCAAACCGGAATGGTGGTATTCACCGTTACTTTGGCCGTATTGGTTGTATTAACGCACAAGAAGAATATTCAACGATTGATTGCTGGAACCGAAAATCGAATGAAAATCTTTGGTAAAGGCGATAGAAAAAACAAACTCGCGTAAATCATTTTTGTATTTTTGTATATCCAACTGCGGTTGGGTTATCGACCTATGAATTTTCAAAACCTCCACATAATAAACCTAGACTCCGATCCCCTTAAGGAATCCCAAGAACAGGAGATTCTGGAGATGATTGAGGAAGCGAAATGGGCGATCGTGTTGTACAATGACGAAGTGAATTCGTTCGACTGGGTTATTACCTGTTTGATCCGCTATTGTGGGCATACCCGATTGCAAGCCGAACAGTGTGCTTGGATTGTACACAACAACGGAAAATACTCGGTTAAATTAGGAAAATACGAAGATCTTGAACCGGTTTGCACTACCTTGTGCGAAAAGGGATTATCGGCACAAATTGAATTAGTATCGGCATGAATAAAGTAAAACAAAATGCATGGGAAGCCATCGCGGACATTTCGGATAATTGCACCCTGATGTTGGGTGGTTTTGGTTTGTGCGGTATTCCGGAAAACTGCATTGCTGCTTTGGTGAAAAAAGGAGTGAAGGGCTTAACGTGTATTTCCAACAATGCCGGGGTGGACGATTTTGGAATTGGTCTGATGTTGCAGCAAAAGCAAGTAAAAAAAATGATCAGTTCGTATGTGGGTGAGAATGCCGAATTTGAAAGGCAGTTGTTGTCTGGTGAGTTGGAGGTTGAATTGATTCCGCAAGGAACCTTAGCCGAACGCTGCAGGGCTGCCGGTGCTGGAATTCCGGCGTTTTATACTCCAGCAGGTGTTGGAACCGAAGTTGCGGAAGGGAAAGAAACCAGAGAGTTTAATGGCAAAACCTACCTAATGGAATATGCGTTTGATGCGGATTTCGCCATTGTGAAAGCATGGAAAGGTGATAAGCACGGTAACTTAGTATATAAGGATACGGCCCGAAACTTCAATCCCATGATGGCGGCAGCCGGAAAAATTACCATCGCCGAGGTAGAAGAGTTGGTAGAGCCCGGAGAATTGGATCCCAACGAAATTCATACCCCTGGAATATTCGTTCACCGTATCTTTCAAGGTGAGCATTACGAAAAGCGGATCGAGCAACGCACCGTGAGAACACGCGAATAAATCATGAATTTTTAGCCATCGCAAGTCCCGCTGCCTCGCAGGTAGTATTTTTGCGATCGAACATGGCACTGCAAAAAGTAGTATTCGCTTCGGCCAATGCACACA
>CAYUNO010000249.1:0-1133 GCA_964446075.1 uncultured Flavobacteriaceae bacterium
ACTTTTAAACAACATTCAGCCTGAAATATCATTTGTTTTATTCCCCAATTAAGTCGTAAAACTCGTACGATCCTCCAACCTTTCCATCCCCTGAACCAACATTACCATGGCGAGGGTGTCAAGTTCACAGTAGCGAAGTAAAGCATCGCGGAGGGCTTCGCGTTCGCTATCTGAAATATAACTCCATTGCAACTTGTTATACGCCGTCATCGCTGCAGATCCGTCCGCAACCTCCCCCAAATCGTCATATATCTCCACGTCTTGCACCCCATCGAACTTGGTAAGCGCCGGTAATGTTTTATACGGATCCCTGCCTTTTGTAACATCAATCCAAATATGCGAATCGAAATTCCGACTGCTGTACTTGCCTTTCTTGCCATACAAATCTGGCTGCGAATACAGATCGGCAATTTCCGGACAATCGTGAATGATGGCAGGCAAAATACGCTTTATCGAATTGCTGCCACCGGCATGCGGACTGTAATAATAGGATCGGACCACATTCGCCAAATCAATCATATTCCGCCCACCTCTACGTTTTGACTTACTATCGATAGACTCCTGTGTAATTTCGTCAATAAACTCAATTAGCTCATGCATATCCGCTGGTTTCAAAAACGCGATATCGTCCTTGATTTTGTTTAATACTGAGTTTTCGTGATCGGCATACCGGAATATACTGCCTTCATTGCTTTCCAACGACGCTTTCAACGCACGAACAAACTCCAAATTCGGATATTTCCCCGCTTCCCAGGATATAAAATCGTTGTAATGCTCTACCCTGCCATCCTCATACAATAAATGATGCGAAAATTGAAATGCAACCGTCTCGTAGGGCGCCATACCTTTAAAATATGGCAACGCCACCGTACTGGTTTCGAAATCAATCATGTTTAATGGATAATCCCACTTTTTTTTCTCAATTAAGAACTCATCCTTCAAAAACACATACGCTGAACTTCCCGAACGTGCTGCTTCCATTTGAAAACTACGACGCTCAAACGCCGACATCCCCTTTACTTCCGAAGTCTTGGTTGATGTTGGTCGAATTAATTCGGGTTCTAACAACGAAATAAATGGTACATTCTGTTCCATCACTTTTTGGGATAAATTAGGTCCACCTTTACCCAACC
>CAYUNO010000249.1:1143-3646 GCA_964446075.1 uncultured Flavobacteriaceae bacterium
TTTAATTGTTCGGGCGAAACCTGACCTACTATACTCCAAGAATGATGAGCCCAACATTCAGTAAACCCACATTTTTTATCGGAATCGCCCTTGTAAAATGTACACGATTTGCAGTTCATGCCCGGCTTCGACCAAAACCGCGTCTTATTTTCGTACAAATCGGCCGCCCAATGAATAAAATCGGTCAATTTTCCGTGTTCAATGGGGACCGATTTATTGGGTACCGGCAACGCATGAAGCTTTTGAATTTCTTCGGACATAGGTACAGAACGAAGAATATCAAAATTCCCAATGGCCATAGAAGTTAAACCCGGTGGAACCGTAACCTGGGTTCTTCCCTGTTGGTCCTTCGTTACTTTAAACAACTGATTGAGTCCATCCCTACTAGCCACAGCATCTTTATTAATTAGTAATAGATACGGCTTAATGGTAAAACTGGGCTGCAATGCCATCTGCATTACATACGTTTGAAAAGCGATATCGTACAGGTACGGCTGCCATGCGCTGTTAGGCTTGCCCTTGTCGTTGAAAAACAAATCGTCTTTACCAATCGACTTCGACTTCACTTCGTACAAGCTGATGGTATTACCGTCTCGAACAATTATATCGGCCCGAATAAACAAATTCTTATACCTGAAAGCCCCTTCGGCAATAACCACACTGGGATTGCTCATTAGTTTTTCTTGGGTAATTCGCAATGCTTCTTCCTCGTCTAACGTTTCCACGGTAATGGCCGATGCCACAGGATCAGTAACAAATTTGTACTTTGCCATTTCGCCTACTTGGTAGCCGCCATTGGCTAACGCCTGCATGAATGGATCGTCTTGTCCTTGATCGGCATAGTCCGAATTCTTGGTATAAAATAGTTTAGTTGGGCACTCAAGCGCCAATTTGAATCGGGATTTGGTTAAATATCTGGGTTTCATATTAGCTTGCTTTAGATTGTAATTCTTGTTGTTGAAAAGAGAATCCAATGGATTTTGTAACGATCGATTGTGCATAGCGTTCGGTTGCGCACAACTCCCTTAACGTAGCCATTCGAGGCTGAGTGAGTCCTAGCATTTTTTCGATACTGAATCGCCGAGCCACGTTCTGAATTTCTCCGGGAGTGAGATCGAACTCCGAAACTAAGATCTGCGCTTCGTTGGTCTTCAGTCCCTTAATCGCCGATTTCCAAATGGACTGCTTTGCCAAGTTGTTGGGGGATTCGAACGGTAATTTCATAACCCAGCGCCGCTCAAAAGCAGGATCCATATTGGCGGTTAAGTTGGTGGTTCCAATCATTATTCCTTGAAAACTCTCCATTTCCTCCAGAAGAATATTCTGCAAGGCATTGCTCATTTGGTCAACGGAATTCTTGATACCTATTCGAGTACCGATTATTTGATCGCATTCGTTGAAAAATAGGATTGGAAAACGATCGCTTCGGTCGCAGGCGGTCCGGTAATCGTTAAAAATCTGTTTTAACTGTCGCTCCGATTCACCAACCCATTTAGATTGAAAATCAGTCACTTCCACTTTCATCAATGGACGTTCGGTTCGTTTAGCCAACTGCAACGCAAATTCGGTTTTACCACAACCGGGGGCGCCATGAAACAACAAGGTAAGTCCTTTCATTTTGGCCGATTTAGGAAACGAATCCTGGTACTTGGCAAAGGATTCTTGATGAAGCAATTTGGACAATCGGTCTGCCTTGGACTGGAATTCCGGATTGAAAAACAGACTTACTTTTTCAATTTTGGCCGGCTGAACCATGGGAGTTTTGATGGCTCCAACTTTGTTTTTGATGGTTTTGATAAATGCTGCATCCAATTCGTGCAAAAAGTAATCAAACCCTTTCGAGGTTAATTTTATCTTGGGATTGTATTCTACATGGTCACCCCCATCCAATTCTACGTATCCATCAATCATCGGCCCCCACTCCTGCGCTGTAATCTGTTGTCTGAAATAATGCATATTCCGTATCCCGATACTCACATGTCTATCCAAAACACCAAAATCGAACGACTCTCCTTCAATCACCGCATGGGTGCAAATGGCCAACAATAGGTAGGCATCCACAGTAGGCAGGAACAGCCAATCTTTATCGCAATATTGGATTATATTTAGTTTTTCATTATTTCGACTTAAATCGGCCAGATGCTGATCGATTTCCGAGGTGGATAGTTTATCGTAATCCATCAACTTTTGCTTAAAAAATTCTAGTACAGCTTCCAGTCCAACGGGCCCAATGCTGGAAATAACCTCCAAATTATTTTGATCCATAGCCTCGGAATACTTTGACGTGAGTTCCCATACCATGGTCCCTTCATCTTTTACTCGATCAATAAAGCCCAATCGCTTCATTTCGCGCAATTCCGATCTAAGCTCGCGGGTTTCGTTATTGAAATATCGTTTGAACATTTGGCTGATAGTTTTTTCCGATGGTTTAGCATCGATATCGCCCAAGCAAAAAATTGAAATAAATAAGGCGGTTCGGGTTTCCGACATGTTAAACAGTTTG
>CAYUNO010000250.1:0-3641 GCA_964446075.1 uncultured Flavobacteriaceae bacterium
CCTTGGATCCGGATTAATATCGATATTACTGAATTCGTAGACATACGGGTTTGTTTCTAATCTGAAATTTTTAAAGGCTAAGCAATCATCAAAGTTTAACTTATTTTGTGCATTGGGATCTGCCGGGGTGCCATCAAACATATCTTCGCAGATATCCGTTTCAGCAGCAGCCAATGCTATGTCATAACTATCGGTTGCGCTGCACATGGCAAAAAGAAAGCCTCCACCCAACATAAACTCTCGAATTTTTAATACAACCGCTTTCTTAAGTTCTCTTACCGAACCATAACCGTACTTTGATGCCATGGATTCTCCTTCTGAAACTTCGGCTTGATACCAAGGGGCCGATGCATAACTCGACCAAAACTTACCAAACTGACCGGTGAAGTCTTCATGGTGTAAATGCAACCAATCGAATTCAACTAATTTATTTGTAAGTACTTCATCATCAAAAATAACGGTGTATGGGATTTCCGCGTAGGTTAAGACCATGGTTACCGCATCATCCCAAGGTTGTTTTGTTTTGGGTGAATACACAGCAATCTTAGGAGCATTGAGCAACTTTAGATGATTCATGTTCGCTGCAGGATCATCTATTTCTTGAAAAATTGCCGCTGCTTGAGATTCCGAAACGATTTCATAGGATATGCCTCGAATTTTACATTCTCGTTCGGTACTACTGGTATTGGCGATCAAAAAACTTCCCCCCCGATAATTTAATAGCCATTCTACTTCTTGATTTTGTGAATTCAACAACCAGAAGGAGAGTCCATATGCCTTTAAATGGTTTTTTTGGGATTCATCCATTGGGATTAATAGCTGACTAGCCTTTGCCCAATTAGAGATAAGTACAACTAAAACAACAATGAATGTAACCGATTTCCTAACCATACTAATAATAAACTAAACGCCACGGATGAAATTACGTAAACAAAGCCAATTCCCAAAGTTTTATTCTTTAAAAATTGCAAAAACTCGATACTAAATCCACTGAAGGTTGTAAATCCGCCAAGTAAGCCAATAACTAGGAAATACTTTACTTCATCGGACATAGGTAATTCCCAAAGAAAACCAATTAATAGTGAACCAATGGAGTTAATCAACAAGGTTTCTGTAATGGCTGAAGAATTGATAAGATTTGGATAGTTGGTTATGAAATTTCGCAACACTGCGCCGATACCCCCGCCTGTAAAAATTAATGCAGTACTCAACCAATGCATAGTTCAAAGGTACTATATATTCCATATTCTTTATGGTTTGAAGATTCACCAACAACACATTTAAAACAACTGATGTAACTTTGTACTATGAAAGCAATTATTCAGTCTGCCGCGTTTGTAACGCCAAATGTAAAACGCTTTCAAATTGAAACGGAATATCCGTTAAGCGCTTTGCCAGGACAGTTTGTAACATTGTCATTTCCTGAATTGCTTGATGATAATAACATGCCCACACGACGGAGTTATTCTTTGCTTAGTTGGACCTCTACCGAGAATGATCATAGCAAATTTGAGTTGTGTATTTCATTAAATCAAGGTGGGGTAGTAACTCCATGGTTATGGGAAAAACAACTCCCTGTGGAGGTGGAATCAACTGACGCGTTGGGTAGTTTTACATTAAGAGATTATAACGAAGATTCAAATCTGGGAATTTCCAGAATTGTTTTTATATGTACAGGTACGGGATTGGTGCCATTTATCCCCATGATTGAAACAATTTTAAAAAATCATCCAGACAAAGAAGTTCTACTATTTAGTGGTAACCGGAATTTCGTTGATGAATTAATGGGCGATCAATTAAAAAACTGGGAAAAGGAATTTTCTAGTTTTGTATATTTTCCAATATTTTCTCGGGAAAAGACGGCCAAGAATCATGGTTATGTGCATGACTTTTATCGCGATAACATCCATTTAAATTGTCATGTTTATGTTTGTGGATGGAGTGAAATGTGCAAAGATGCTAGACACCAATTAAAGGAACTGGGTTTAACGAGAAAGCAGTATTTCTTCGAACTCTACGATTAATTGTGCCTATTTTATGTAAAATTTTTAAGTAAGGGAAGATTACGATTAATTTTTGCTATACTTGCAACCTCGAAACCACCTAGTGTTTCATTTTTCCCTTCAATTTTAATTCTTCCACAATATATTTATGGTCACCGGTCCGGATTTTTCTAAAATGAGCGTTGCTGAATTGCGCACGCTAGCTGAGAATTTAGATATTAAAGATGTTTCAAAGCTTAAGAAACCTGAATTAATAGCTGCGATAAATTCTTTGGCAAACGATGCTAATGATACTCAAATGCCAAATGATGGAAAACAGAGTAATGTTTCCAATAAAGTTCAGAATGCAGATGTTTCCATGGTAGAAGATACATCGAAAAAAGCCGAAAATACGTTTGATGATGCTGCCGGTGATGCAGATAATAAAAGAAATCGAAGACCAAGGAAAAGCAATTCCGGCGATACTGCCTCTGTTTTGATTGCGAATGCATTGAATTCCGATTCTGAAACTGCACCAACTGCTGCTTCTACTTCACAAACTTCGGGAACGCCAAATCCAACTCGAGACAATAGACACGAGAGGAATAATTCACGCAATCAAGAAAATAGAAATAGGAATCAAAATAATTCTGTTAAAGCCGATCCTGAAAAAGTAGAGATGGATAATACGGAAAAGAATCAAGGATCCGATCAAAGATCCAAACAACCTTTTGGTAATAGGGATAGAAATGGATTTGATCGGAAGAATAATAACCAATCTGAATCTAAAACTACGTCGGAAACAGCATCTTCGGAGGTTGAAAACAAGCCGAAGGAAGTAGTGGCTCCTATCTCTGAAGAGGAGAAACGTCGTCGCGAGGCATTGCTACAATTTACCGAAATGGAAGGTGTAGTTACTACCCAGGGGGTATTGGAAACGGTTCCAGATGGTTATGGGTTTTTACGCTCTCCAGACTACCATTATATGGCTTCTCCAGATGATGTGTATGTTCCTGGTTTTATGATAAAACAGAATGGTCTAAAAACAGGTGATACGGTGAGAGGTACTATCAGACCACCAAAGGAAAATGAAAAATACTTCTGTTTGGTGAAAATAGAAAGTGTCAATGGTAGAACACCAGAGGAAGTGAGAGATCGGGTTGCGTTTGAGCATCTAACTCCTTTATTCCCCAATGAGAAATTAAACTTAGTAGATAATAATGGGAATTATCCCAATCGAATTATCGATTTAGTATCTCCAATAGGTAAAGGTCAGCGAGGTCTGATTGTCGCCCAACCGAAAACTGGTAAAACATGGTTGTTGAAAGGAATTGCAAATGCGATTGCCAAGAACCATCCAGAGGTTTATATGATTATTCTCTTGGTAGATGAAAGACCGGAAGAGGTAACCGATATGGCGAGAAGTGTCCGTGCTGAGGTGGTAGCATCTACCTTTGATGAGCCCGCAGAAAAACATGTACGCTTAACAAATATTGTGTTAGAGAAAGCAAAACGATTAGTAGAATGCGGACATGATGTTTGCATCTTGTTAGATTCCATCACCAGATTGGCACGCGCCTACAACACAGTAGCACCCTCCAGCGGAAAAGTATTGAGCGGTGGTGTTGAAGCCAATGCGTTGGAAAAACCAAAAAGATT
>CAYUNO010000251.1:0-3635 GCA_964446075.1 uncultured Flavobacteriaceae bacterium
GAAAAAAATGTGTTTACCAAATTTAACTAAATTGGCAATTAAGTCAAAGGGTAAGGCTTCAACTGCACGATCTACAAAAAAAACATCGGCTTTTTGAGCGTATTCCATTGCCACTATAAAATCACCTAGGAAATTGTAATTACTTGAATCGTCAGGGTCTATAAATCCTAAAAGATTAAAATTGCCGCTATTGGCCAACAAATTTTCGAAAATTTCAGATTTTCTTTTTGAGCCAATTAAAATGGAATTGTGCATGACTTACTTTTGTGGTGTTACAAAGAAAATATTTTCATAGTAGCATAAATATCCGGTTTTTAAACACATGATTAGAAAGGTAGATTTAGTAGACACTTTAATTCAGAAAGGTCAAAGAAAACGCTTGGTGGAGGAATTGAGAACCAAAGGAATTTCTTCTGAAGTTGTATTAAAAGCAATAGATTCCGTACCAAGACAGTGGTTTTTCCCAAAAGATTTTGATCAATTTGTATATCGAGATGCGGCGTTTCCTATTGATCACGGTCAAACAATTTCTCAGCCGTTTACTGTGGCTTATCAAACACAATTGTCTGGTGTTTCAAGAGGCGATAAAGTGTTAGAAATAGGCACTGGCAGTGGATATCAGGCGGCAGTATTGCTGGCGTTAGGAGCGGAGGTATACAGCGTAGAATACATACTACCAATATTACAACAAACTGCCCATGTGTTTCAATTGTTAGAACAAAAGATATCCTTATTTCACGGCGATGGGTCTCTGGGATTGCCGGGATTTGCGCCTTATGATTGCATTATCGTTACCGCAGGAGCACCCAATGTCCCGGAATCATTAGTTCAACAATTAAAGGTAGGGGGCAGGCTAATAATTCCTGTTGGTGAAACGAAAGAAGATCAGAAAATGTTGAGAATCACTAGAGTTTCGGAAAATCAACTTAAACAAGAAATATTCAATGACTGCAAATTTGTTCCTTTAAAAGGGCAATTAGGTTGGCAATTATAACGTTTGATTTAATACATCAATCGGCCATTGCGGCTTCAATTTCCTCTGCTTCTATAACGAAATCGTCCATTAAATCAATAACCCCGTTGCTGGTAATTATCACATCGTTTTCAATTCGTATTCCTATTCCTTCTTCTCTTATATAAATTCCAGGTTCAACAGTTACAACATTGTTGACGTCCAAATTACCCCAACGATGCATAACATCATGTACATCAAGACCCAAATGATGACTGGTGCCGTGCATGTAATATTTCATAAATGCTTTTGGATTAGATTTCACTTCCTCGGTTGTAAGTAAATTCAATTTTATCAACTCTTCAGTCATGAATTTACAAACCTCTTCATGATAAGAAGGAATGGAAATCCCAGGCTTAAGAAGGGTTTTTGCGTATCGCTGAACATTTAACACGGCATTATAAACGTCTTTTTGCCGTTGTGTAAATTTTCCGTTTACAGGAATAGTTCTTGATAAATCGCCATTGTAATTACCATATTCAGCACCGAAATCTAATAACAATAAATCCCCATCTTTTAGTGGTTTGTTGTTGTCTATGTAGTGCAATACACACGCATTTGAACCGCCTGCAATAATTGGATCGAAGGCAAATCCTCGACTTCGATTTCTAATGAATTCATGAATTAATTCTGCTTCAATTTCATATTCCATTACACCGGGTTTTACAAATTTCAATAATCGATCAAATCCTTTTTTGGTAATAGCGATAGCTTGTTTGAGTTGTTCGATTTCTTCGGGTTCTTTTCGCATGCGTAAATCTGCCAATATTGGAGCCGATCTCTTTATGGAATGGGCAGGATATTTAGCAATGATTTCTTTTGCAAATCGCAATCCCGCGTAAGATACTTTATCCGTAAATCGGTCATTTTCATTTAGATTTAGGTAGATGGTCTCCGATAATAAAAATGCCGCATGTATTGTTCGCCAAAATTCGTGGTACCAGTAGACATTGTTTATTCCGGAAACTTCATGCGCTTGATTTGGGGTTAGTCTAGCGCCATCCCAAATAGCTATTTGCTCACTTGTTTCTTTAATGAATAACATCTCCCGGTACATTGGGTTAGGAGAGCTTGGGAAAAGCACTAAAATCGTGTCTTCCTGGTCGATTCCAGTTAAGTAGTATATATCGGATTGTTGACGGAAAGTAAAATAGGCATCTCCATTTCTCGGTACTTCATCGTTGCTATGAAAAACAGCCATACCACCATCAATGATTTTATTTGACATTTTAGCACGATTTTTTATGAATAATTCTGTGCTGGGATTTGAGTATTTACTATTCATGCGGTAAAATTAAGTAATTGGAAATTTTATAATTGAAATTCTAGTTAAAATGTCAAAAAATACCTCCAAAAATCTGCATTTTTTTGATTCTTTGATAAAATACTATATTTTTGGGGCAACACTAATTGCAGTTAGTGTGTCAAACTATACAAAACAAAACGTATGAATAGAAAATTACGATTCTTATTTTTTGCCTTCTTTAGCTTTTTCTTTGCTAGTAAGTCAAATGCTTCCCACATGATGGGTGCCGACATGGCTTACCAGTGTTTAGGAAATGGAAAGTACAAGATTATTGCAAAGATTTATCGCGATTGTAGAGGTATTTCGTTCAACTCACCAACTTTTGGTGTTTTTGGAGGTACCAACGGGGGAAATGGATGTGGTAGTTACTCCATGAGTATATCAAGAACGGGTATTCGAGATGTAACTCCACGTTGTTCAACAGCTTCAAAACCTTGTAATCCAACCAATACAAGTAATACGGGTGAAGGGATTGAGGAACATACCTATGAAGTTACTGTTGACTTTACAAAGACTCCATTAAGCAACTTTGTTAATAAAAGTAGTTGCTGTGAAGTTACATTCTATATAGGTCAGTGTTGTAGAAACGGTGCGATCACAACGGGTCCTGCCAATGATGATTTCTACTCTACCTGTATGATCAACATCTGTAACATTGCAAAGTCTACCAAGAAATGTAACTCATCACCATCTTTAAGTAACGAGCCAATTGGTTTCCTTTGTTGTAACCAGGCATATTATTTCAACAATGGTGCTATTGATACCGTTGATTATGATTCGTTTTCTTATGCTTTGGTAAGAGGTATCCGTTCTATACCAAGTACTTCGGTGAGTTATGCATCTCCATTTGACGCGAGATACTTCATGACTCCGTATTGTATCCCTCCAACCACAATTAAATGTTCACCCAACATCAAAACAAATCCTCCTCGTGGGTTGTATTTCGATACCAGTACTGGTGATATCATTTTTACGCCAACGAAGTGCGATGAGGTAGGTATTGCGGTTATTGAGATGACGGAGTGGCGACAAGATAGTGCGAGTAAGAAATGGGTAGTTATTGGTAAAACCCGGCGAGATATGCAGTTGATTGTTAAAGACGATTGCGGTTACAATAAAGCACCTACAGTATCAGGTCCTTATTCATATAAAGTCTGCGAAGGTGAAACTATTAAATTTAAAGTAGAAACAGAGGATGAAACATTTTCTCCTTATCAAACTACCCCAGATACAACTTCTTTAACATGGAATAAAGGTATACCAGGAGCAAAGTTTACTGTAGCGAACAAATCGAATTGGAATCAAAAGCGCTTGGCT
>CAYUNO010000252.1:0-3626 GCA_964446075.1 uncultured Flavobacteriaceae bacterium
GTTTGTAATGACCGATGCAAGTTTCCGTTGGGAAGCCAAATTGCGAGGTATGTATTGCACCGATGTTGTGAGTATTGCTTCTATTAGCGGTACTCCGGTGAATAAAGGGGTGAAAGCCACCATGCTATTAGAACATAAGCGAAGTGGTGACAACATGTATATCTATTTTGATCTTGGCAACAACGAATCTTTGTACATGCAGTTAACTAAAACTACGGTTACGTTATACTCATCGGACGAAGAATTGACACAAATCTTCGCCAAAACATCCTCCAAATTGAAAGCCGATAACTTCTACATGCGAATGGCAACGGAAAAGCAAGTAGAACGATTCTTGAGAAAATTATCGGATTACGAAGAAGATTAATTCTAATACTCGATGCCGGTTAAAAAGAGTCCACAAGCGGGCACTGAATTTCCGGCATCGCTTCTTTCGCCACCCAACAGTAAATGTTGAAATTCTTCCACAGACATTTTTTTCATTCCCACATCAATTAAGGTCCCAACGGTAGCCCTTACCATATTTCGTAAAAAACGATTGGCCGAAATTTCAAAAATCATTCCATCTTCTGTTTTTTGCCAGTAGGAACTAAATACTTCGCATAGTGGGTTGTTATTAGGAATTTCCCCTTTGCAAAATGCGGAAAACGGATGAATGCCGATCATAGCTGTAGCCGCAAGGTTGGTTAATTCAAGATCCAAGTCTAATAACAATGGATTCCACCAAGAAGTGGATTCCTTAAACACATTTTTTTTAAAATGAATATGGTATTGATAGGTGCGTTTTATAGCGTCGAACCGAGCATGAAATTCTGAATCTACTGGTATACTATTGAATACCGCAATATCACCAGGAAGCATTTTGTTTAGCCTGTAGGGTAAATCTACTGGTATTTTTCCTTGCATATCAAAATGAGCTACAAAAAAGGACGCATGCACACCACTATCGGTTCTTCCACAACCAACAACTTCTACAACCTGATTCAATAGTTGAGATAATTTTTCTTGTAGAACTTGTTGAACTGTAATGCCGTTGGGTTGTACTTGCCATCCGCAGTAATTCGTTCCGTTGTATTGCAAATCTAAGCGGTATCGGGTTTTACTGGTTGCTGAATTCATAGTGAATATGTTGGGATGGTGTTTGTTTTAGGGTAATGTATTCGTTAAACCCTATCTACAATCAAGAATTAGTACAATTTGCTATTGGCAATTCTCATAAATGATGGCACAACCTTGTCCCACACCGATACACATGGTGGCTAATCCATATTTTAGGGCAGAATTGCGTTTCATTTGATGCAATAGTGTTGCAGAGATTCTTGTTCCAGAGGCCCCCAAAGGATGTCCAATGGCAATACTTCCACCTTGAGGATTTACAATCTGTCTGTCTACATCTAATTCGCGCATGCTGGCAATGACTTGTGATGCAAAAGCTTCATTTAATTCGGCAATATTTAAATCATTCACACCAATGCCTGCGTTTTTAAGTGCTTTACGGGTAGCGGGAACGGGTCCAATTCCCATAATTGCAGGGTCTACACCGGCTGCTCCCATGCCTGCAATTCTAGCCATTGGAGTTAAGTTTAGTTCTTTCAATTTCTGCTCAGAAACTAAGATACAGACTGCGGCACCATCATTGATACCCGAAGAATTCCCCGCCGTAACCGTTCCTCCCTCTTTAAAAGCAGGTTTTAACGTGGCCAAAACATCCGGTGTTGACAGTCTGGGGTGTTCGTCCGTTGAGAAGAGCAGGGGTTCTCCCTTTTTCTGTGGAATAGGAACAGAAACAATTTCGTCATTGAATAATCCAGCTTCGTTGGCTTTTTGCCAGTTTAACTGTGTTTCGTAGGCGAATAAATCTTGGTCTTCTCTGCTAATATGAAATTGTGCAGCAACATTCTCTGCGGTTTCTCCCATACTGTAGGGGTGGTACATTTTGGCTAATGTTTTATTGGTAAAACGCCAGCCAATGGTTGTATCATAAATTTCTGAACTGCGTTCCCAAGCAGTTGCGGCCTTGGCCATGACGAAAGGAGCTCTCGTCATACTTTCTGTCCCCCCAGCAATAACAATATCTGCCATTCCTGAAGCAATAGCCATGGTGCCATTCATGATGCTTTGCAAGCCAGATGCACACAATCTATTTACAGTATACCCCGGAATTTCAACGGGTAAACCAGCAAGTAAACTGGCCATGCGCGCTACATTGCGGTTGTCTTCACCTGCTTGATTAGCAGCTCCTAAAATCACTTCGCTTATAGCTTCTCTAGGAATGTTAGGATTGCGCTCCATCAATTGTTTAATTACGTGAGCGGCTAAATCATCGGGTCTAATACCCGCTAGACTTCCTCCAAATTTTCCTACAGGGGTCCTAACGATGTCAACAACGTACACTGCTTGCATACCGCAAAATTGCGCAAATTCCTTGGATATATTACAACACGCTCAAGATTGCCGCACCAAATTGTAAGATTACGTATCCAATAAGAATACCAATCAGTAACTTTTTATTGGACTTTTTAGTTTTGGTGGATTTGGGTTTTGGTGCTTCGAATGGTGTTATCAGTGCTTTTGCTTTTTTAGCTAACATTCTAGCTTCGGATTCCATTTTCATTCCCTTACTAATGGATAAGCCGCTAAATAAAAATACAATGAGAGACCCAGCGAGAATTAACAAGGCTGGAGTAATTGCTTGACCAAAAGAAAATGCAGCTACTATGACAGATAAAAATACGCCAATAGAACCAATCAATAGCAAAACATAGCCACCAACAGTTGGAAGCAAGCTCTTCTCTCTGAGTTCTTGGGATTTCAACATCATAGCGTCGTGCTTAACTTTGATGCTATCCGGAATGATTAGTACTTCTTCTTCAAAAACCGTATCGTATATAATTACTGTATCGGGAGGGAATACATGTGACGGCTTATTAGTTAAGTACCCCAGAGAACTCGTTGTTGATTTAGCTGAATTTCCGATTGTTCTATAAAAAGGACTTATGCTACTGTACTGAAAATTACGGCGAGAAATCCTATCCCAAAAGTAAGATGTAGACGATTGGGTGCTAATTGGGTTAGAGGATGACTTTATAGAATTAGTGGCGGTACCAATGGTATTATTTACGCCATTTGAAATACAGTTATTAAATGTTTTGCTTGCATTTGCTTCAATTAGATTATTCTTTTGTTTACTGCCAACCGACTTTGAATAATGGAGATTGGTGGTTTTAGTTTTGTTGGTTGAATTATTACGTTGATTTTGCTCAGTGCTTATCGCTGATCTATTGGACGATTGGCCTTTGTTAGCGGACATTCCCCATTGAGGACCACTTATTTTAAACCCACCGCTATGGTATTGTTTTTCAATTTGGCAAGAACTTAGAAATGCAGAGAATCCAAGAACTATTAATGCATAAATAGATATTTTTGTCATACTTCTGTGTTAAATCGAGGGAAAATTAGACAACATATTTCTAATTGCTAAATTTGTTGCGATAAATGCAAAAAATACCCAACAATACCCACAATTGGTTATATCGAATCATTTCGATGTTGCTCATTGCGGTAATACCATTGTTGGGCGTATTTCAACTTGTAGGTATAAAATATCAGCGCCACGTAACCAAACA
>CAYUNO010000253.1:0-3624 GCA_964446075.1 uncultured Flavobacteriaceae bacterium
CATAACTTCCAGACATATTCAACCGAAGTTTATACTTAACCGCGTAGTCCCGAATATTTTGAATGGATGTAATAGACTGCAAATTATCGTGGAAATAATAAATGGCCAGAGTCATTAACAACCCCACTGAAAACCAAACTGCACTGTGTTTTAAGGCTTGTTTTGCGGTCACTTCATCGTGTACCGATTTGTTAAAAACACCCAAATCCCACAACATTCCCAGCAGCAACACTAAGCCAAATAATCCAAGAAAAATAAATTGAGTCATTCCAAGTGCAAAGGTAACACCAAAAGCATGAGTACCGATATAGAACCCCATTAGAAATCCTTAGATTTGCAATAAATGCAAATGAAAAAAATATCTGTAGTAAAAAATGCAACGGTTATTGCATGTGCAGGACTACTTTCATTGATGGTTCTTCAATCCAATCGCCCCGAAGAAGGAATGTTCCCGTTGAATTATGTGAACATGAACGACCTGAAAAATTCGGGCATGAAACTGAGCAAGGAGGAAATTTTCAATCCCGGCAACGTATCGCTCACCAACGCTTTGGTGAAGGTAGGCGGATGTACCGGCAGTTTTATTTCGGATGAAGGGCTGATTATCACCAACCATCACTGCGTTTATGGATCGGTAGCTGAGCTTAGCACCGTGGACCAAAATCACTTAGAAAATGGATTTGTTGCTAAAACTAAATCCGACGAATTACGCATCAACATGCCCTGTAAAATCACCATGAGCTATGAAGATGTATCACAGAGAGTTTTAGAAGGCGTTACCCCAGATTTAACTCCTGCCAACCGATTAGCAAAAATTGCCTCTAATATCGAAGCTATTCGTAAGGTAGAAATCACAAATAACCCCGGATTATCCATAGAAATCAGCGAAATGTTTGTGGGTAGAACATTTGTTCTATTCCGATATATGACATTGCAAGATGTTCGATTGGTATTAGCCCCTCCGGTTACTATTGGTCAGTTTGGAGGAGATTCCGATAACTGGGAATGGCCCAGACATAATGGCGATTTTTCCTTGGTGAGAGCCTATGTTGGTAAAGACGGGAAGCCCGCTCCGTACAGTAAAGACAATATTCCTTTCAAGCCTGAAGCAAAATTAAAAATCAATCCCAACGGAACCCAGGAAGGTGATTTTGTATTTATTATGGGATATCCCGGAAGAACGTTCCGCAACGAATCCGCTGCCTACATGAAATTTCAGGAAGATATTCACTTGAAAAAAATACAGCAATGGTTTGCTTTTGTGATAAACTCAATGAAAGAATCTACCGCTAAATTTCCAGATCAACGATTAGCAAGAGCCGGCGATATTCAATCCTTGGAAAATACGGAAAAAAATTACCGAGGTAAAATACAGGGTTTGCGCAGAACCGGTTTGGTTGCGGCAAAGTATAAAGAAGAAGCAGAAATGTTGAATTGGTTTCAATCAAACAATAAATCCAGCGAAACTTCCGGATCGAATAATAAAAACGCAGTTACAACCGAAGGACAAATTAACCCAATTTCAAACGATGCAGTTCTCGCAGAGAATACATTAAAAGAAATTGAACAAATTTGGAACGAAAAACGAAAAATGGCCGAAATTCGGTACTGGTTAACTGCTTCTCAACAATCCTCTCTCACCCAATTAGCAGCAACGGTTGAAGCCACTAAATTGGCGTTGCTTTTTCAATATCAACAAATTAAAAGCAAATCTTCAGACAAAACGATTGCAGCTAGCAAAGGCAATGTTTATGCGGAGTTGATGGTGAAATATATCAAAAATCTGCAAAGCATAATTAATAATGGAGCTCCGTTTAATATGGATTACGAGCATCGATTGCTCCATGCATTGGTTACGGATTTCGCACCCAAAGATCCAAATGCTCAATACATCGATGCTAAAAAACAGAAACACAATGTTCCTATTCCATTGCCTTTAATGCAAAACACCAAACAACCTGTGTATAACGAATTATGGGCAAATAATGTTGTAAAAGCAACCAATTATCAGTTAAATGATGGTAAAGAAAATACCAGTGTTACCATCAAAGCCATGATGGACAAATCGGAAAAAATACTGAATGAGATCAAGGGAATGAACTATGAATCAGCCTACAAAGTATTGGTTAAATCACTGTTCGCTAAAGACGATGCGCTATCTACTTGGGGAAGATTAATAAATTATTGGAACAATCAGATAAATCCTTTGTGGAGTGAAAAAGACGACGCAATGAAAGCCTTGATGCCGAAATATCTAGCCTTAAAAAGTGATTTTAAAGCGTCGATGTTTATTCCCGATGCCAATTCCACATTGCGATTAACCTACGGGCATATTCGCCGATATAGTCCAAACGATGGCGAAATCCATCTACCCTACACGTATTTAGACGGAATATTTGAAAAAGCCAATACTCGTCCCGATTACCGACTACCCAAAGTAGTGGCCGATAACTTGCGAGTAAGTAACGTGAATCCCATGTTACGTGATCCCAAAACAGGGAAAGTAATTGTTGCATTATTGTACAACCTAGATACTACTGGTGGGAATTCTGGCTCCCCAGTGATGAACGATAAAGGCGAACTTATTGGAATAAATTTCGATCGTTCGTTTACAGCCACCATCAATGACTATGCATGGAATGAAAATTACAGCCGATCCATTGGCTGTGATATCCGATATGTATTGTATGTGATGAAATATGTCTCCAAAGCAGACCACCTACTCCAAGAAATTGGAATCAGTTTGTAAAATATTTTCAGGGTCATATAGCCAAAGAATCCCTATGATATACCCAAAATCTTTATTTCGGTAAGATTCTTGGATTAGTTGATAATATCTATTACAATCTTAAACGGCCGTCATTGTATACTTTAATAGCACTTTTAACAACACTTTTTTTAGTATCTACCAACTGGTCGGTTTGATTTCTTTTTTTGTATTCGTATCGATAGTTATAACTTAATACTAATATATCCGAAAGTCCAGTTTGAAAATTAAATAAAAAAATCCCCGGATTTTGGTCCGGGGATTCGTATTAAACTACCAAAAATTGGCAGGTAAAATAATGATTAGGCGTTGTCGTCAGCTTTTTCTTCGCCTTCAACAGCATCTGTATTTTCTGATGCTACGTCATTGTTTTCTACAACCTCTGCCGATTCAACAGCAACTGGTGTAGATTCTACTGCTGATGTCTCTTCTGTTACTTCTTCAACCACCGCATCTTCAATTACAGGTGCAGTAACTTTCGCTGTAGCAGTTTCAGTTTTAGCAGAAGATGAACCTCCACGACGAGAACGACGAGTAGTAGCTTTTTTCTTATCTTGGCCAAATCCATCGAAGAACTCGTTGAAATCTACCAATTCAATCATCGCCATTTCCGCATTATCCCCGGCACGATTTCCAGTCTTTAGAATACGAGTGTATCCTCCAGGACGATTCGCTACCTTTTCTCCTACAACTGTAAACAATTCTTTTACAGCTTCCTTATCTTTTAAATAGGAAAAAGCAGTTCTATAGTTATGAGTAGAAGAAACCTTACTACGAGTGATGATGGGTTCTACAAACACACGCAACGAATTAGCTTTGGCTACTGTTGTTATAATTCTCTTGTGCTTGATTAAGGA
>CAYUNO010000254.1:0-3554 GCA_964446075.1 uncultured Flavobacteriaceae bacterium
CTGCATAGATTGCATAATTTTTGGGAACCAATCCGTATGAATCCAAATCCACCTCAACTTGGGTTGAAAACAAATCAATATTTGCGGCATTGGTAATGGAAACTACATGCTTTGAAGGACATTTCGCCAAAACCTCCGTTTTCATTCCTGGAGATAATGTAACGATTAAATCCGCACTCTTATAGCAAAACAACTCAAATCGATTAGCCCATTTAATTAGCAATAGATTTTTTATTACCCCCAATTCTATCGCTCCTTGTGGCCATAAGTCTCTTACTTCAAAGACCATTTTTTTTCCACGAATCCACTTTGCTAGCAAACCTGGAATTCCTGCTGTAATTGGACCCGATGATGCAATGGCTACATCGTATTGTCCAAATAAGGCATAAACTGAAGAGAAAAATGCATACGCAATAAAACTCCAAATTCGTTTTAAAAATCCATCCTTATTATTTACATCCATTCCCAACACGCTCACATCAACTCCATCAAAATTTTGTTTAGATACCAATCCTTTTGTCTTCAAGTCAGACTTATAATAAACCGAAGTAATAACTTGAACTTGAATATTTGGATTTTTCACCCATTCTTTGGTGAACTCATGCACACGGGTACCCCAAGAACCATTAGAAGTAGAGAAATACTGATAGAAATAAATTATTCTCAAAGCTCCGAAAAGAAGTGTTTTAATTTTCCTGCAGTCGTTCGCTCGATTTTATCAGTTCGTAGAAATCTCACTATTAATTCCGACTCCAAATACAATTCCATCGCTTTCATAACATTCTCCTTTTCTTCTTGAGTCATTTCAACTGTGGATACATATTCAAGTATAAATTCATTCAATTTAGTTTGACGAATAACAAATTCCTTAATTCTACCTCCTTCTTCCAATAATTTTTTCGAAATGTAATAAAAGGTTAAACCAGGTGATATTTTTCCACTTGGTAGTTTAATGATATCATTGGTTCTCCCCATTACTCTATCTAAAATCCTTCTCCCATTTTTCAATTTATCCATGAGAATTGCCCTATCGCCAATTTCATATCGAATAAATGGCATAACTTCATTATATAATGAGGTAATTACTACTTTACCCTCTATTCCCGGCTCCACAGGTAAATTATTATCATCCAATACCTCAACATATAACGTTTCTTCATTCAAAACAAAATCACCGTCAGGATCCTCAAATCCTATAACATCCAACTCAGCAGCCCCGTATTCATTGACAACCTTAACACCAAAACCCTTCTCCAAATTTAAACGATCGATATCATCGCAAACTTCAGAAGTTGGCATTACACATTGTAGGGTAGGACAAATGTCTTTCAATATAATTCCCTGACCAATTAAAAACTTAGCGAACACCACCAAAGAACTTGTGTATCCATTGATGTAAATAAACGGTTTACTTTTGAAATCCTCTAAAACAGCACTCAATTTTTCATCCGATAAATCAAAAACAGGATAACGAACCCTCGCACTCAACTTATCCTTCAACCGTTCCTTGTAATATTTCATCCCCCCCAACGGAATACCATAAAATCTTGCTTGCAAACTGCCACCCAACTCCAATCCATGATCCATTAACTTAGCATCGGTATGTGCCCAAGTCATAGCATGACAAAACTTGTTTTTGGCAAAATAAAAAGGAGTTCCCGTAGAACCCGAGGTATTATGAACATGCAAATCTCCTAATTGTCCATTAGGGATAATTTCTTGTATATCAACCTGAAAATCGGCTTTATTAATGACCGGTATATCCAACCAATTAGAAATACGAGCTTGTTTCGATTTTAAAAATCGTTGATAAAAAGGATGCGAAGATTGAAATTTCAGAAATTGAGAATAGGCTCGTTCTTGAGCAGAAATATTTCCATTTATTATACCTAAATATTCTTGTTGTGCTTTACCAATTGGAAAACCATTGAGTTTTAACGAACACCGAAAAAGCCAATTCATTTTACAACAACTTTAATAATTCAGGCCAAACAGTGTCTATATGATAATCTTTTGCTCTAGCCAAATTATTTATTCTTATTTCCTGTAACTTTTCTTTGTTTTCCATTACATAAAACATTTTCTCAGCCAAAGATTCTGCATTCTTTGGTTCTATCAAATACCCATTTTTACCTTCTTCAATGATTTCTGAATTCATATTCCAATTACTTGCGATAACTGGTAAACCTGCGATAAAGGCATCCACAATTACCCCAGGAAATCCCTCACCCATCCAGTATGTTGGAAACAACATACAATCATATTCCGAAAGCTTCGTATACGATTTTTCGGAATCGCCTTGAATGTCTAAAAATCCTTTATAATTCAAAATACCATCATTCAAAGGAAATTGATCTTCCACAGGTCCATAAAAATCAACGCAAAATTCTATGTTCTGTAACTTCAAAATTTCAGAAGCCTTAATAATCTCCGTTATCCCTTTGCCCTGAGAAATTCTCCCTATAAATACAAAGTGAAAACGCACAGATACAGGTTTTTTTACAAAATTCAATGTAGGAAAAGTTTTAAAATTTGGAACAACTATCAAATTGGTTAATTGTGAGACGGTTCTGATTTGATTGACCAACAAACTACCCTCCAACACAACATACTTTAAATGCTCATATATTTTCCACTTATACTTTCCAGTTTTAATACCTTCCGGCAAGTACCCGCCAATTACTAAATAGACTATATTATTAAGCAAATTTGGACGAAACCAAGTAATTAGTGTTAATAATTTGTATGTCGATGCCGAAGACGCAGAAATAACAATCTTTGATTTATTAGGATAAAAAAGTAAAAAAAACAACCTCATCCAAACGTATGGTTTACCTTGCCATTGATAAGTATCTATCAAGCTAAAACTAATTTTCTCGATAGAAAATTTATTTACCAATAATTGATTTTTATATTCCTCACCTCCTTTTGGAAGGTTATTCATATTTATTGCACCAATGAAAATTAATTTCAAAATTTTAAATCTGTTTTTCTTAAAATAAGTGCAATTTGTGCCGCATTTGTCAAATCAATCTCACTCAATGACCTAGACTTCCCATTAGACCTCTTTTCATAATATGATAAAATATAACCAAATAGTTCCTCTACATTTTCAAAATAACTTTTATAATTCATTGTATTTACAGGATCGCTATATAAACTTTGCCAATTCTGCATTTTAAAAATTCGATTTTTCTTGAAACCTAACTTCCTTGAAAACTTCATATAGTATTGATCAATCATACTCCTAATCGTCCAAAAAATGTACTTTAATATCAGTGGATATTTATACGGAAAAATGGGAATTTGGGCAGTTGGGTAATTGCTAAGGGATGAAAGTTTCAAAACTCTATGAGTTATTTTATCTTCGAAACGTTCAGTCGGCGAAATTTTCAAAATTAATTTTATAAATCTCCTATTTGCATGTGCAACATAGCATGAAAAATATTGATTAATTTGTCTGCATTGATTGCCCATAGTGCCTCGACCCCACAAAACTAAGTTTAATCCTTCTTCAAATTGATAACTATCAATCGGATTAAATAACAACTTTA
>CAYUNO010000255.1:0-2896 GCA_964446075.1 uncultured Flavobacteriaceae bacterium
TTCAATAATCATGAAAATTGCGGTAATCGGGGCAGGTGTAGGGGGGCTGGCAACTGCCATTCTTTTGTCAAAAAAAGGTCACGAAGTTCACGTTTATGAAAGCAGCGATGTGCCTGGAGGTAAACTAAAACAAATACAATTAAATAACTACCGATTTGATGCCGGTCCATCCCTGTTCACCCAACCTAATTGGCTAATATCCTTATTGTCGGAAAAGCAAAAAAACAATTTTAATGTACTAAAATTAGATACAATTTGTAATTATTTCTTTTCTGATGGCAATACATTTTCTGCACCAGCAAACATCAACGAATTTATACGCACTGCGGCAACCGCATTCAATGAGAACCCCGATTCAATAAAAAAATACATCTACAAATACCAAAATATATACAATATTACAAAACCGGTTTTCTTAGAAAACTCATTGCACAAACTAAAAACTTATTTTTCGAAAACGGGAATTAATGGTATTCTCAATTTATGGCGTATAGATATGCTTAGAACCATGAATGAAGCGAATTCATCGTTTTTTAAGAATAGAAATTTAATTCAATTGTTCAATCGATACGGTACCTACAATGGCTCAAATCCGTACAAGGCGCCTGCAACCCTTAACGTTATTCCCCAACTTGAAATGCTAGACGGCGCCTTTTTACCAAATAAAGGCATGTACAGCATCACTGAAACCCTAATGGCACAAGCAATCGAAAACGGTGCGAAATTTCACTTTAATTCCAACGTTTCCTCTATCCATTTCAAAAAACCCAAACTCCCGTTTTTCAAGAAAAAGAAAATAGTTGGGATCAGGGTAAATAACGAAGATGTTTTATTCGATGCAATCGTAGCCAATGTTGATGCAAAAAGAGTTTACAGCCAATTACTTAAACAACCGATTCCCAACAAAATCAACAAGGCAGAAAACAGTAGTTCCGCATTAATTTTCTACTGGGGCATTAAAGCTACATTCCCGCAGTTGGATGTCCACAATATCTTATTTACGGATAACTATCCAAGTGAATTTGAACATCTTTTTACAAAAAAAGATTTATACGAGGATCCCACTATTTACATTAATATAACCTCCAAACACTGCAAACAAGATGCACCAGAAGGGAGCGAAA
The DNA here is from genome assembly GCA_964446075.1 of uncultured Flavobacteriaceae bacterium. GTDB lineage: Bacteria > Bacteroidota > Bacteroidia > NS11-12g > UBA955 > JAGKXC01. The sequence continues at coordinate 1,125 of CAYUNO010000255.1, forward strand.
ATTGGTTTGTGATGATTAATGCCCCTGCTAATTACGGCCAAGATTGGGTAAAACTAAGGGAATTTGCAAGAAATCAAATTATTCAAAAGTTAAATCATCACCTTCAATGTGATATAGAATCGCTGATTGAAGTAGAAGATTATTTAGATCCTGTGCGGATTGAAGAAAGAACCGGCTCCAATCGAGGTAGTCTCTATGGAAGTTCGTCTAACCATAAAATGAGTGCATTTTTCAGACAAGCTAATTTCTCAAAGGAATTTCCGGGTTTATACTTTTGCGGAGGCAGTGTACATCCTGGAGGTGGAATCCCATTATGCATTCAAAGTGCCAATATTGTATCCAAGTGCATACAATAATGCCGTTGAGTTAATAAAAAAGGAATCTGCAAATAGAGTAATTAATGTTTAGTGTCGACCTTCGTGTAGAAATATAATTTCACTAAAATATTCCATCTGCAATAAACTCCATGAATACCGTAGAGAATAGATTCATTACCATCATTTGCATCATTTACAGTGTAGGCATTCTAGGTTTTGTAATTCCATCCCTGAATCCCCTATTTCTAAAACTCACCCCACTGAATATTATTGGCGCCTTTATCATCGCATGGGTATTTCATAAAAAATGGGAAGCGAAATTTGTATTTTTGATTCTCACCGCCGGCATATTAGGCTTTTTTATTGAATATGCAGGAGTGAAAACAGGCGTAATATTTGGTAATTATCACTACGGCAAAACTCTGGGAATAGGTTGGCAAGGAATCCCCTACTTAATCGGCTTAAACTGGGCCGCACTCGTATTTTTTACCGGATCAATAACCTCAGGTAGAATTACCAATTCTTGGTTAGCCGCTTTAGCAGCAGCTGTTCTAATGACTATCTACGATTTTTTCATGGAACCTGTAGCCATGCGATACGATTTTTGGCAATGGAAGGATGGAATCATCCCACTGAAAAACTACATCGCATGGTTTGTAATATCTTTCGGAATGCACCTTCTGATCAACAGCAATGTTAAACCTGCAAAAAACCGCATGGCATCTGCCATGTACCTAATTCAACTGGGTTTCTTTATACTTCTGTTCGTTTGGGTGAAGTTGCTTGGCTAGAAGCTAAACGTACATCGCTTCTATCTGTTCGTTGTATTTTTCCATTACAACCTTTCTCTTCACCTTTAACGTTATTGTCATATCTCCAGCCTCAACACTAAACGGTTCCCGTTTGATGATGAAATCCTTAATACGCTCGAACTTAGCCAACTTCTCGTTCAACTTCTTGATATCCTCCATCATCCACTTTTTAATTTCCTCATCTTGAATAAATGGATCGCTGGATTCAAAATAATCTTTTCTGCCACCAAATGCTGTTTTCAATTCTTCCATATTTGGATGAATAATAGCTGTTAGAAATTCTTTTTTATCACCGATAATAAATACTTGCTCCAATCTTGGACTTCGCAACAACACATTTTCAATCTGCGTTGGATAGATATTTTTACCCAACGATGTCTTCAACATATTTTTTAATCGATCCGTAATTTTCAAATATCCACGTTCAAATCTTCCAATATCCCCAGTATGGAACCATCCCTCAGCGTCAAATACCTCTGCTGTGGCCTCTTTCTTACCCCAATAACCTTGCATTACATTAGGGCCTTTTACTAAAATTTCACCTTCTTCAGAAGCATAATTAGCATCAAAACTATCATAGGTCTGAACCGCCAATATTTTCTTGGTCTCGATGTCCTGAATAGCTACCATCTGACGTGGTGCT
>CAYUNO010000255.1:2906-3527 GCA_964446075.1 uncultured Flavobacteriaceae bacterium
GTGCTACCCTACCCACTGTGCCGTATACTTGTCGTTCAAACTCATTCACCGTAACCAAAGGCGATGTTTCAGACAATCCATATCCTTCTTGAACTTTCATACCCATGGCCGCAAAAAACTCACCCACGTGAACAGGCAATGCGCCGGCACCAGAAACAAACATCTTCAATCGGCCACCCATTTTTGCTTTGATTTTGGAGTATACCAGTTTTTCAGCAATTGCACGTTGCATTGCCAAAACAGGCCCAACGGATTTACCTTGATCGTCGCATTTTCTTACTTCGGCACCAACTTTTAAAGCCCACAAGAAAATTTTCGCTTTTATGCCGCCTGCTTCAGTCCCATTTTTGTATACCTTATCGTGCACTCTCTCTAACAAACGAGGTACAGCAGCCATCAATGTGGGCCTTATTTCACCAATATTCTGTGCTACCTTATCTATATTCTCTGCAAACGCCACTTGTGCACCAATGTAAGTACTCAAATACATAGTAGCTAATCGCTCAAACACGTGACTTAAGGGCAAGAAACTTAAATACAAATCGTCCTTAGTAATGGCAGGACACAATTCCTTGGCATCATAACAATTACTCATAAAATTGTAATGTTAACACATTATAA
>CAYUNO010000256.1:0-3505 GCA_964446075.1 uncultured Flavobacteriaceae bacterium
TAAGCACATTGCTTTTCCGTTGTGGATCCAGTATTCGCTTTTAAATGAATTACCCAACAATACAAGGTGTCTGTTTGTCCATTTCTTTCCCATTCTAACGCCACTTCCAACGGAAACCTCCCTGAAGCAAATTCAAATTCATAGGCAAGTAATATCGACTTACTGTAAATCAGTTTAAACTGCGATTTTCGATACAGCAATGCTGTTTTTTGTATTTGAGCATAATTTGTTATCACTGCGCCGTAATCCCCTAATTCATTTTGCAATTTTTGCCAATACCCAGAATTACTGATTTCACACAATCCCCAGATATCCATATCCATGGATTTTATCACTTTAACCGCATTGGTTAACTGCGTGTTTTCGTTGCTTGGTCCATTTAAACTATCGCCAAACCATTCAATGTTCCAATTGGCAATATCCAAGGTAGAGTCGCTACCAATTTTAGGTACCTGGGAAATCCCAAGATTTAGAAAATACCCCAAAAACAATATTCCGATTACACGCTTCTTAAGCATCAATTTCTGCGATCAAAACCCCAATGTAATTTGCTTCTAAGTGTATCTAGAAAATGAATATTTGACAATCGCATCAATTGCAACTTGTGATCTGCTTTGCGAACAGCCATATTCACTTCCCCTGAAATAGAATGCGATCGCGCATCCATGCTGGCCAAATAGCTGCTGGCTCTCCCTTCTATTTCAAAACTTATCACCACATCATCGGGAACAACAACCGGTCTAACATTTAAGTTGTGAGGGGCTATGGGTGTGATAACAAAACTGTCGCTCTTGGGAAAAATGATTGGTCCACCACAACTCAAAGAATACCCTGTACTGCCGGTTGGGGTTGAAATAATCAATCCATCACTCCAATAACTATTCAAAAACTCGCCATTCAAATAGGCGTGAACCACGATCATACTGGACGTCTCTTTCTTGTGAATCACAAAATCGTTCAATGCGAAATTGTAATCAAACATGGAAATAGACGACTCTAAATGCAGTAAACTGCGGGATTCCAAAGTGAAGTTCCCTTTTTCTATATCCTCAATGGCCGATTCCAATAAATCCACTTGAACATCGGCTAGAAATCCTAATCGACCGGTATTGAGGGCTAAAACAGGAATGTTGGAGTCTCGGATGAGATGTAACGTATCCAAAATTGTTCCATCTCCACCCACACAAATCATTACGTCTACAACCTCTCTATTTTTATCAAAATAGTCGAATACCTGAATTTTTATATCGCTAGATATGGTGATTCGCAAATGATCTTCCAGCACCGGTGGCACATAAATCTCGTGACCGCGATCTCGCAATACCATCAACAGCCGTTCAAAGCCCTCTTGATGTTTGGGGTCTCGAACGGATTTGGCAAATACTGCGACTTTCATTTGATATAAAATTGTTAGAACAAAGGTAGTATCTAAATATTAGAACCGCGTTCATAGACTACAAATCGAAAATCAAACGCGTGTTTTTCATCGGTTGATACTGCTTCTGAATAAACCGGCTTCCATGAATTTGAAATTTCGGGGAAGTACGTATCCGCATTCGGAAATTCTGCATCTACTTCGGTAATGTACATTCTGTCAACTCTCTCAATAGCTTGGTTATAAATCTCTCCCCCTCCAATAATCATAATCTCTTCAGAATTTACTGAATACCCTTCGGCAGCATTAGGAATTTCCAACTTTTCTCGGTTCTGTAGCCATGTTTTTGCAACTTCCAATGCCTCCTCCCAGGAATTTACCTTTACAAACCCTTCCATCACCTCCGATGATCTCGTTAAAACGATATTTAATCGGTTTTTCAACGGTTTTCCAAGGCTTTCCATGGTTTTTCTACCCATGATTACCGGCTTATTTTTGGTATGTTTGATAAACCACGAAAAATCCTTGGGTAAATGCCACAGCAATTCGTTGCCCGCTCCTAGTTCACGATTTTTCCCTACCGCCGCAATGAGTGCTAATTCCATAATTCAAACTTACTACAAAATCGCTAATACCCGTTGAAATTAGTCGTTTATACCCATTTCTAATCGTTTATATTCGTTTAAACCCACTAAATCTGCCCATATAGCCGTATCTTTGCAAGTCCAAATTTGTTATGAGTAGAATTGTTGCCATCGTGGGTAGGCCTAATGTGGGTAAAAGTACCTTGTTTAATCGTTTAACCGGGGAATTTAAAGCCATTGTGGATGACTACAGCGGGGTAACCCGAGACAGACATTATGGAATGTCTGATTGGAATGGGATCGACTTCACCGTTATTGATACCGGTGGTTTTGTACCCGAAAGTTCGGATGTATTTGAATCCGCTATTCGAGATCAAGTTCATATTGCCATAGACGAAGCCTCTGTTTTAATCTTCATGGTGGATGTGCAAAGCGATGTCAATCCCATGGACGAAGAGTTTGCTCAAATTCTACGTAAGAGTAAAAAACCGGTAGTGCTTTGCGTGAACAAAGTAGATAACGACAGACTTCGAATGGAGACTTCGGTATTTTATGCCTTAGGATTTGATCATTACCATGAAATTTCTGCTACCAACGGAGGAGGTACGGGTGAATTATTGGACGAGGTTGTAGAATTCTTAAAAGAAGAAGCCCCCAATACCGAGGAAGATACATTGGCCAATTTACCCAGAATTGCTATTGTTGGAAGACCCAATGTGGGGAAAAGTTCACTAATCAACGCCCTTCTAGGAAAAGATAGAAACATAGTTACCGAAATTGCAGGAACTACCCGAGATAGCATCGATACTCATTACAATGCTTTCGGAAAAGAATTTGTACTAATCGACACTGCCGGAATCCGTAAAAAGAGCAAAGTTCACGAAAACATAGAATTTTATTCGGTGATGCGAAGCTTAAGAGCCTTGGAAAATGCCGATATTGTAGTACTTGTAATTGATGCTACACAGGGTCTTGAGTCGCAAGATTTGAACTTGTTCTGGATGTCACAGAGACAGGGTAAAGGGATCATTATTCTTGTGAATAAGTGGGATTTGGTAGAAAAAGACACCAATACACATATTGAATATTCCAAAGTTATCAAGGAAAGCATTTCACCGTTTGTAGATGTGCCTATTCTTTATATTTCAGCACTAAACAAACAGCGGATTTTCCAAGCAATGGAAACCATTATGCAGGTGTACGAAAATCTAACCTATAGAATTCCTACCCATAAGTTAAACGATTTCTTATTACCGATTATAGAAGCCTATCCCCCACCAAGTAAAAAAGGTAAGTTTGTGAGAATCAAATTCGTAACCCAATTACCTTCCAAGAGAATTGCTTTCGCATTATTCTGCAATTTACCTCAGTACGTAGCAGATAGTTATTCAAGATTTCTTGAAAATAAATTGAGAGAATCGTTCCCATTTTCAGGCATTCCTATCAGTTTGTTCTTTAGAAAAAAATAGAATTTTCTTCGTTTATCGGAGTTCTCTGATTTCATTGAATCACGCCCACGCCCTACAGAAAAACACCAATTACAATG
>CAYUNO010000257.1:0-3501 GCA_964446075.1 uncultured Flavobacteriaceae bacterium
ATGAGCTTAAACAACAAAATATAATTCACATTAAATAAGTAACACGATGGCAACTTTTCAAGAAATCGTAAATTCAGACAAGCCCGTATTGGTTGATTTTGCAGCCGAATGGTGCGGACCTTGTAAAATGATGAAGCCTATATTAAAAGACCTTAAAAATCAAATGGGCGATGACATTACCATAATTACCGTGGATGTAGACCGAAACCAAGCAGCCGCGGCGCAATACAATATTCGTAGTGTGCCTACCTTGATGATTTTCAAAAAAGGCGAAAGCCTATGGAGGCAATCCGGAGTAATACAAGCCAGTCAGCTTCAATCAATCTTGAAACAATACTTGTAAATTTTATCCTTCTAAAATTGCAGTAAACTCAAGGCTTGTTTTCCAAATCTCTACAATTCGCGTTACAAATTCCGGCTCCAATGTTTCCTCGGGCTCCAGCGGATGTATCACATAAAATTGCTTGTTGTAGAGATAGGGTTCTTTTATAGCGAAATCCTTGAATGGGGACGGTAAAATTTTATTTTTCTCCCCTCTTATTTCACCAAAATTCTTCTTAAAATCAGGATGCTCAATGGCTCTCCTAAAGCCTGCTAAATCAGCACAAATGTTCGTCCGAATTCTTGTAAGTGTATCTTTATCGGGCATATAAACCCCCGCATAAATGGCGCAAGATTCCGGGCCGAACTCTACATACAACCCGCCCAACGACATGTTTTTACTGTCCCCCAGCTGCAATGCCGCACTGCAATGGGTTTTATAAGGAGTTTTATCTTTAGAGAATCGAATGTCTCTATTGATTCTAAATAAACAGTCCGATGCCGACAAAGCGGCAAACCTTCCATCCACCTTAGACACCTCTTTTATTAGTTCTTCCACAAAGGATCGAAAGGGTAATTTTACCAATTTTTCGTATCGCTTTCGATTCTCATCAAACCATGTCTTGTTATTATTTAAAGTAAGATCGATAAAAAATTCAAAAAATTCTTCCGTTAAATTTCTCATATAAACGCTGTTCCTTAATCTTTAATATCCCCAAATTCAATTTGATACACCTTGAATAACAATCGGAAAAACGACAACAATATTGGACCAAAAATCAAACCCAAAAAGCCAAATAATTTCAACCCTACTATTACCCCCAAAATGGTAATCAGCGGATGAATATCGCCCATTTTCTTTTGCAAGAACATTCTCACTAAATTATCTGCCGCTGCAATTACTGTAAAGCCGTAAATGGTCAATAGAATGGCCTGATTTTCATACCCTTGAGCATATAAAATCATCGCTAATGGTAAATATGCCAATGCCGCCCCTACCGCTGGTATCATGGCTGTAAAAGAAGTTAAGACAAACCAAAACCACCAATCATCCACAGACAAGAACGCATATAACATACCGGCTAACACGCCTTGTGCTAACGCTGTAATGGGCAATCCAATGGAATTTGACATCACCAATTCTTTCAACTCTCTTCCTAATAGTCGAATACTTTGCTGTTGTAAAGGCAATTTGGTAAAAACCCACAACTCCATGGAACGATATTGCAACAACATATAATACAGCAAGAAATACATGATGACCACAGAACCCATGGAATCCAATAACACTCCCATCGAATCAGAAAGCAGAGACGATAAAAATTTTGCAATAGAATCCAAGTTTGAATCGCTTAATACCACCACCTTGTATTTTGATTCTAACTCTCTAATAAATGCCTCAAGCAAAAAAATTGTCTCCTGAATCTGACTGCTAATGCTACTAATTTTCGTTCCAATCATGGTAATCATCAACCCCAGGGGAACCATCACTACCAAGAAAGATACGAAAAGCAAAAAAAGTACGGCCCAATGTTGATTCCATTTCTTTTTGGTAACAAGAATATCCATAGGATCTCTTAGAAAAAAATAAAATAACAATGCGCCTAGTCCAGCGTTGATATAGGAAATCAAACTACTGCCAATCCAATAGGTTAATCCTAACAAAATAAGACCAAACAATATTTTGCGCGGTCCCCAAACTTCATTCATGCAATGGCAAGTTACAAAAAAAAACCGCCCCAACGAAGGAGCGGTTTCAAAACTTAAACCTTGAAAAATTATTATCTACTTACGCTGCTGCAAATTGTACGTTGAAAAGCAATTTTACATCGCTTCCTACTACCACTCCACCTGCTTCGGTTACTGCACTCCAAGTCAAACCAAAATCTTCGCGTTTCACGGTTCCGCTCACTTCAAATCCTATTTTGCGATTTCCCCATGGATCCACCATTTCACCACCAAAATCAGCAGATAATTCAACCTCGCGAGTAATACCCTTCATGGTTAAATTTCCCTTAACCGTGTAAGTATTATCTGAAGACTTCTCGAAAGAAGAACTTACAAATTCAATAGTAGGGAATTGTGCAGCATCAAAAAACTCTGGCGACTTTAAATGGTTGTCGCGATCGGCCTGGTTAGTATCAATAGAATCAACATGAGCAGTAAAACTTACTTTCGCACCGTTGAAGTCTTCCCCTGCTTTCTCTAACGACGCAGAGAAATTACGGAAAGTACCAGTAACGGTTGAAATTACTAAATGTCTTACTTTGAATTGAACCTCTGAATGTGTTGGGTCCAAGTTCCACTGAGAAATTGCTTGAGTTGTCATATTTTGGAAATTTATTGGTGCAAAGATACGATAATTTGTTTAAACAAATATTAATAATTTTAGATGGTGCTATCTAAAACTTCCTTTAACACCTTATTTCAGTTAAAGTTTGGATTTCATTCGACGAAAACCATAGATTTACCCATATTAATAGCATAAACACCATGAAATTCCACCTAAATTGCCACCCTAATTACTACCCCATGAAAAAAACTATACTCCCTTTCATTTCCATTTTTTTTAATTTAACGGCGATTGCCCAAAGCGCTGGGGATACTTCGGTCCCATCTCGCGCCGATGCATTGCCTAAAACAGAAAATTCAGCGAACTCCCGCATTACAGAGCCCAAGAAATCAACCACCCCTGCTTCCACCAGAATTAAAAAAGTGGCAAATTTTCAATACTTCAAGGAAAATGGAATGACGTTGTACTACGGTAGATCATCGTCGTTTTTGGTAAACACCATTTCCAACACCATGATTTCGGAATTAAAAGCAACGTTCCCAAAAATTGAAACCGAAATTAACAAACCCAACCATTATGGGTATCAATATCACTTCCGGGAGCGTTGGATGATGGGTTTGGTGTTCCAATCGGCATCGGTAAAAACAAACACCATTCAATATCCTGATTTTAGCGTAATGGGGGAATATTCAAAATTTCATTATCAAGTTCGATTAAGTAGTTTTATGGGAACCATCGATTATGCTTGGAAGATTAAATCGGGCAAAAATTCAAATACCGCATGGTATTCTGGACTAGCCCTGGGTACTTTCCATGTGAATTTCGAAACCATTCGAGAAGATACTTCCAACGCCTATGTCCCCGCCTATAACCAAGGGATTGGAATG
>CAYUNO010000258.1:0-3501 GCA_964446075.1 uncultured Flavobacteriaceae bacterium
AAAAAGGTTCATTTAAAGAGCATTATTCACGAGTTGTTGTGGTTTTTAAAGGGGGAAACAAATACAGCATATTTAAAACAAAACGGTGTTTCTATATGGGACGAATGGGCTGATGAACATGGGGAGTTAGGTCCTGTATATGGCAAACAATGGCGTAGTTGGGAAGCAAAAGACGGGAAAGTTATTGATCAAATTCAGGAGGCATTGGATTTAATAAAGAATTCGCCTGATAGCAGAAGGATTCTGGTAAATGCGTGGAATGTAGGTGAGATTCATCAAATGGCATTAATGCCATGCCATACCATGTTCCAGTTTTACGTGGCGAATGGAAAGTTAAGCTGCCAGTTGTATCAGCGTAGTGCGGATTTATTTTTAGGAGTTCCGTTTAACATTGCAAGCTACGCCTTGCTAACTATGATGATGGCACAGGTATGCGGGCTACAGCCAGGAGATTTTGTTCACACATTTGGCGATGCTCATATATATTCTAATCATTTGGAACAAGTGAATTTGCAATTGTCTAGGGTGCCAAAGCCGTATCCTACCATGCGTTTGAATAGGGAAATTAAGGATTTATTCGACTTTACTTTTGAAGATTTCAACCTAGAAAACTATGATCCTTGGCCTGCAATAAAGGCACCCGTTGCGGTATAATTAGACGTAGGGTAAAATCGGATAGTGGTTTGAAAAAATCGACCAACAATTTAGGGGTAACGTCATTTATACGTGTAACTTTTTCCGTGTTAAATCGTCATAAAAGTCGTTTTATAGTTTGCTTTATCAATTAGTTAATTAGTTTTAATGGGTATATTTTATTTTCATCGCGTGACTAGATTGGTCTACGCAAGCAAGTTAAAGTGTTTATTTATTGCATTATTAACGTTCTTCCCGGGATTTGTTTTTTCGCAATCGTTTACCGTTAGCGGATATATAAGAGAAAAAGGCAGCGGGGAAATGTTAGGGGGGGTAAGTGTTGGCACGGATGTAGAGAAAACCAGCAGTAATAACTATGGATTTTATACTTTTGAGATTGCTGCAGGAAAACGCAGTACAATTTATTTTCAAGCTCCGGGCTTTGTAATCGATAGTTTGGTGGTGCAAGGGGATAAGGATGTTGCCTATAATGTAGAATTAGCGGTTATTGAGAAGATTGGATTGGTGGAAATATCGGTTCGAAAAAGTACCATAGCGGATAAGGCCGAGATGAGTAAAATTGACATTCCAGTTCAGCAGATTAAGGATATTCCTGCATTGTTGGGTGAAAAGGATGTCCTGAAGGTAATTCAATTATTGCCCGGCGTACAAAAAGGGGGTGAAGGTCAGAGTGGTATTTATGTTCGAGGGGGTGGGCCCGATCAAAATCTAATAATTTTGGATGAGGCTACCGTTTATAATGCCAATCACCTATTTGGATTTTTTTCTTTGTTTAATGGAGACGCATTGCGCAGTGTGGAGTTGGTAAAAGGCGGGTTCCCAGCTAGATATGGAGGCAGATTATCCAGTGTGATAGAGATGAATATGAAGGAGGGCAACTTGAATAAATATTCTGGTGAATTTGGCATAGGATTGATTAGTTCACGTGGGTTAATTGAGGGGCCAATTAAGAAAAATAAAAGTTCATTTATGATTTCGGGTAGAAGAACCTATGCCGATATTTTGGCCCAACCCTTGATAATGGCGGCTACTAACGGTAGTAATGCGGGGTATTACTTTTACGATTTAAATGCAAAAGCAAACTATATAATCAGTGATAAAGATAAAATTTATATCTCGGGTTATTTCGGCAGGGATAAGTTCTATTTCGCGGATAAGCAGAATGGTCAATCATTAAAAACCAATTTTGGTTGGGGGAATAGAACATTAACTACACGATGGAATCATCAATTTAATAAACGAACATTTGCGAATTTATCGGCCATTTACAGTCATTACGATTTGAATATTGAGGTGAATATTAAAGAGAGAAATTCTCCGGAATTTTTATTGAAATATCAAAGTATTATCGACGATTATGGATTGAAATATGATATTGATTGGTCGCCAAACAACAAGCACAAGGTTAGGTATGGGTTATCGGCGATAAACCATCAATTTCAACCATCGGCTACGGTTTTGAAATTGGGCCCAAATAGTCCGGTTAATAGGAAATCGGAGATAATAAATACATTTGAAAATGGTATTTACATTGAGGATCAGATTAAATACGGAAGATGGAATTTGTATCCTGGTGTACGGATTTCCCATTATCATGTAGAGGGTAAAAATTGGGTAAAGCCGGAGACACGTTTTTCTGCAGGTTATCAGATTAGGAAAGATTTGGCGATAAAAACGAGTGCTGCTACCATGTGGCAATACATACACTTATTGAGTAATACGGGATTAGGTCTGCCTACGGATTTGTGGATTCCTGCTACGCCAAAAGTGGGGCCTATGAAAAGTGAGCAAGTAGCTTTGGGTATTGCTAAGGACTACAACAAAGGATTTAGTGTTAGCTTGGAGGGATATTATAAAGTACTATCGGATATTATCACCTACAAGGAAGGGGCCTCGTTTATCCTACAAAATGATTTCTTTGATCCTTCGGTACCGGTAAACAAAAAAGCTTGGGAAAGTCAGGTTACTTCTGGAAAAGGATGGAGTAAGGGTATGGAGTTGTTTTTGCAAAAGAAGGTAGGTAGACTAAGTGGTTGGGTTGGGTATACGTTGAGTTGGACTGAGTTGCAATTTGACTCTGTTAATGCGGGCAGGAAATATTATGCTAAATACGATAGAAGACACGATGTATCTATTGTTGGTATTTATAAGTTGAGTAAGAATTTAACGATTTCCGCAACGTGGGTATATGGATCAGGAAATGCCATTACCCTGCCGCAGGCCATTGTGCCAGTAAATGGTATGTGGCCAAGTCAATACCCTCAAGTCTGGGATGTATGGGGTAGTTCAGGGAATCAAACGTTGGATTATGGTGCTAGAAACTCATTTAGAATGGAGCCGTACCATCGATTGGATGTTGGATTGCAGTTTAGCAGAGATAAACGCCGAGGTAGAGAAACAGTTGAAGTTAGTTGTTACAATGCATATAATAGGGCCAACCCATTTTTTTATTATGGGGGAAGCAGTCCAGATTTCAATAACAGAGTGCTTAAAAAAGTGACTTTATTCCCTATCATTCCAACTGTAACGTATTCATTTAAATTCAGCAAGTAATATGAAAAGATTAGTGATATTAATAGTGTGTATGGTTGGTGTGGGGTTAATGATTTCTAGTTGTGAAACCGATGCCACGGTGGATCCACCTACCTTTGTTCGCAAACCGGTGGTGGTAAGTTATTTATCTCCTAAAGATTCTTTGATTAAAGTACAGATTGCTTATACCGAACCGTATTTTGGACCATATCAACCGCAAACAAAGTTTGAGAAATCAGCGCGAGTAAGTATCCTTGATTTAACAGACGGCGATTCGGTTTTATTGAAATGGCGCGCTCAAGACAGTGTTTATGC
>CAYUNO010000259.1:0-3464 GCA_964446075.1 uncultured Flavobacteriaceae bacterium
TCCGCTGCGTAGGAGACTAAATTAGGCTCCGGGTTAAGAAAAATGGAAACACGGGACTGAGTTTCTGATTTTATTCTGGCAATAATATCTGTTAAAAATTGCTTTTGATTTTGAGTATCCCAGCCATTGTTGGAGGTCAATACATGCGGTGGATCCGGAACTAAGGTTACTTGCGCAGGGTTTACAGCGGCAATGAGTGCTAAAAAATCATCGCTAGGATATCCTTCAATATTAAACTCCGTTGTTACGTGCTGAGATAGATCGTATACATCTGTTTTACGAATATGCCGTTCATCGGGCCTGGGATGCACGGTAATACCCTCTGCACCAAATATTTCGCAATCTAAAGCAACTTGAAGCACATGTGGATTATTTCCTCCGCGCGCATTTCGTAAGGTTGCAATCTTATTTACATTTACACTTAATTTCGGTGCTTTCATCGTAGCCATATTACTGCAAAAATACGTACCGAAATCGGCCGTTGTGGATTAAAGTTTTGCATTATTTGCAACTGAAGCAATTGTGTTAATTCTTTGCTAGGTTTATGTCTGATTCCCATGAAAAAGAAGAGTCCCTCATTGTTTACTATTTGAAAACTATTTATGGAACCCAGTTGCAAGCCTTGAATAACTAAAGGTGCAGATGTGTTGAATACAGCAATTCCAGATTGACTTTGCACCGTTGTGTGCCATTGCTTGTTTATCACAAATTCTAAACAACTGGAATGTCGCTTATCCATGTTTTGTATATAACAGTGAAGTTCAGTAACAGTTGTGCTATTTTGTTTTAATTGAATTTCCGAATGCAATTGGAAAATCGTAGGGGGTTTTATTTGCTGCCAATAAACATCCAATTGGTCTAAGTCGGCGGGAATAATACTATTTTCGATTTCTTCTTGTACGCTCAATTCAGATAGGGAGGATTGGCGAGTTAATGCAGATTCCCGTTGCGACAGTTTAAAAGCGGATTTTAGAACAATATCGGATTGTTGATAATGAATTTTACATCGCATAATTTTCTCCCACGGTTTTTGGTTTAATTGATTAAAACCCATTTTTTGCTGAAGTATATAAGTGGTAGAAATTTGAAGTCGGGGTGATATCTGATTTTGAACTGCGATCTGTATTGATTTATACCCTTTTATTTCTTGGGTTTCGAGATTTTCTATAGATTCAAATTCACTGCCAAAGTATTTGAATCTAATTCCAACATCGTGAAGTTTGTTTATGGGAATTAGCAGGCCAGAAGCGATCGCCATTTGAATTTGTCTTTCTTTTAAATAACCTTGGGTTTGATTGAAATTATTTTTGAGGTTAGAACTGCTGTATGATAATCTGTTTTCTGTATTTGTAGAAAGTTTAAATTGATTTATTATGTTGATATATAACAAGTTGCCATTTTTCAAGGATTGAGTTACCCAAAATTCGGATGCCTGTAATTGTTGGATAAAGTTGCTTTTGTTAAAGTAATCCTGAGGAAAGGAGTCGACTGAACTTGTAGTTTGCTGGTAGTAATCAAACCAATTGGTTTTAGCTGTTTTCGAGGTAAAATTTAATTGCACGGGCACTGAAAATGCATAGGAATGTAAACCAATACCAGCATTTATAAATTTGGTTTGATACCGGATGGCCGTTGTTGAAGTAAGGCAATAGAAATTGTTTTTTTGGCTTTGTTTTATTGAGTCTGTTAGTTGTCCGGTTCTATTCCATTTTACTACGTGATTTTCCTCCATTTTACCGGATAATTTGGCTTTACCAACTGAATAAATCAATTGATATTTTTTCGATAAATTGCTTTTACCCGCAATGCCTAAGACGGGGAAATTCCTGCTAAATCCACGGTATTCTTTTACATTCCATTCCTCGGATTTATTTGCCCAAGAAGGATTACTTAAATAACTCGGTGTGCCGATTGATTTTATCATTCCCTCTCCTAACTGGATACGATAACTGCCCAATACCCAAGTAGAATTTTTAAATTTATATTGAAAGTAATAACGCGAAAATGCCAACGTGTTTAAGGGCTCGTATGGATCTGTTTTACCAATAAATCCTAAGTTAAACTTGGAATTTTTCACATTCACTGAAATGCTATAACCGCTTCGTACACTGTTGTAATCTTGCTGAGAGAGAAAGGCTAATTTGCCTTCTCGGCTCCAAGGATCCCTCAATATTGGATGTATGGGAGTTGCTTTGCATTTATAAGTGCAAGTAAAACCGAAAAAAGCAACGTAACAGAAAAGGGTGTCTGTGGAAACCTTTTGAATTTGAGACATGGAGCGATACTGGTATTACGAGTTGAATAAAAAGGTTATCTGAGGCATAATGCCGATATTGTTATTCCACAGAAAACTCGCTTTCCATTGGAATGAGTTTTTGTTTGTTTTGTTTCTTAAATAGGCAGTTCGGCCAATAAATCCGATCAACAACGGCGATTCACCACTTAAATAGGTGATTTCAATTTGTTTTAAATAACTTAATTGGATGGGTAACCAAGTAGAAAATCCAACGATTGAACCAGTATTCCCGATACTTGCTCGGAGTAGACAGGGTATTTTTACGGTGTGTCCAGCTACCAATATTGCTGATTGCAGATTCCAATTCCACATCGATGAGTAATGCCATGGAATTCCATAATTTTCAATAAGCGATAAGGTGCCTTGATGTTGATTTAGATTGGGGTGTGTTATTGGGGTTGAAGGGTGTTTCCCATCGTGGTTAAAAGTGGAAGTTGTAAACGTTAAATTGGAAATAAAACTCCATGAATTGGGTAGTGTTTTAATCACTTGAATTTTTCCAATGACGGGTAGGTTGGATGGTTTGCTAGGGGTATTGATAGGATCATAAACAGGGGAATTTTTAAATCCATACTGGTTGGTATGTATAATTCCAATGCCAGTAAAAATTGATGTTTTTCTTGAAATAGGTAGTTGAACTTCTATGCTATGTTCTTGTTGGAAATAATTTTCTACGAACGAAATTCGGTGATGGGTAAAGAGACTTTTTTCGTGTAAAAAACTGCTGTAATTCTGCTTGCCTTTGACGAAAGGAGAGATTTTTGATGGGCTGTATTTATGGTTAAGTAACCAAGCAGAATGAAGACTGGTTGCACCAACGAATAAGTTGGCAGCAGGTATGTTGCGAAAATTGCAAATAATTTTCGGAGTACCTATTGAATAATGGGGTTGAGTGTAACCAATAATTGCTAAAATCCAGGGATTGGGAGGAAGCGAGGCGGGTTTATTAATGCTAAAACTGGTGTCGAATTTCCCTTGAATATTTGCATACAAACTTGGTGAAAAAAAGAATATTCCCAAGATGTACGCAATGTGTTTCATTCCAGTTGTTGTTTGAGTTTTAGCAGTTTTTCTTTTAATTCTCTCAGGGCTTTTATGGCTTCCATTTTGGGGTCTAAAAGGTTATCCTCTCGTTTAACTTTTTTAGAAACTTGAGCTAATTTTACAC
>CAYUNO010000260.1:0-3444 GCA_964446075.1 uncultured Flavobacteriaceae bacterium
CTAACATCGCCCACTAGGAAAGGCTTCGAATTTAGCGAACAAAATTGGAGATTAAGTATTCTATCTACGTAAAAGAGTTACCATATCGTTGGTAGGGAACTATTATTAATCAAGTTGTAAGTTAGATTTGCTATAATTGCTTGACAAACTGCAATTTCAATGAAATGTTAGGGAAAATTATAAAGTCGGTATCGTTGGTGTTGGTCTCATTGCTCCTCGTCATGATTTTAATAACAGCAATCAATACGCCGGATACAGATAAAATTACATCCTCCAAAAATCTGTTAGACTATTCTGATTCGTCGGGTTTTTTGCGATTTTCGGAGTCATTAAAATTTAGGGTAATCGGCAATGATGATGGAACAATGGATGAAAATTCTCAGCAGCAGTTAATGAAATTGCATGCTTGGATGCGCGTGAAATATCCCTTGCTGTCTGCTCGTGCTGATTGGAAAATAATTGGTGATGGAAGTGTATTAATTACACTATTAGGTAAAAATCCAAATTTAGAAGCTGCCATGTTTTTAGGGCATATGGATGTTGTACCCGTGGAAGATTCTGCAATGTGGAAATACCCGCCGTTTGCTGGACAAATTGTAGGTGATACGCTTTGGGGTCGAGGAGCTTTGGACGATAAGAATGCTGTGATTTCCTTGTTAGAAGCTGCCGAGAAACTCATTGCTATTGGCAAGCAACCACAACGAAATATACTATTAGCGTTTGGACACGATGAAGAAACAGGTGGTAAATCGGGAGCTGCAGAAATCGCCGCTTATTTAAAACAATCGGGAACCAAGATTGGATTTATTTCCGATGAAGGGTTTGGAATTATGGAAGGAATTGTACCGGGATTGAAGCAACCTGCAGCCATTATTGGATTGGCAGAAAAGGGGTATTTGACCTTAAAAATTAAAGCTTCGGTGGTGGGTGGACATAGTGCTTGGCCGAAACAAAAAAATACGGTTGCAGAATTGTCAGCAGCATTGAATCGATTGGATAACTTTCAATTTTCATCCCGTTTGGATGGGCCGGTAAGTGGGCTTTTTGAAAACGCGGCACCCTACATGAATTTTGGCTATAAATTTTTGTTTTCCAACTTATGGATTACCAAGCCATTATTAAAAATGGTTTTGGAGGGAGGTGAAAAAACTGCCGCTACAATCCGTACAACGCATGTTACCACCATAGTAAGAGCCGGTGAAAAGGAAAACGTAGTACCTCCCTTTGCCGAAGCAATTGTTAATTTCCGAATACTTCCTGGCGATAATATACAAGATATTATTGATCAAGTGACGCGGGTTATTGACAATGACAACATTACTATCACTAAAATCGGTGACAGTTACGAAGCTTCCCCCATTTCTCCCAATTCCGGTTTGGGTTATGATGAAATTACTGCAACCTTGAAGGACGTAATACCCGATGCCGTGCCGATGCCCGGATTGGTTATTACCGGTACTGATTGTAAAAATTATACCGGGGTGTGCAACCGAATCTATCGTTTTGTGCCCTATCGATTCAACAACAATAATTTATCGGGTATACATGGTAAGAACGAGCATGTTTCCAGGCAGTCCTTCTACGAAGCCACTACATTCTATCTTAACTTATTTTCTCGGTTGTAATTACTTCAATGAGAATTTAACGTACACCGATATTTCAAACTTAATGGGTTTGAATTCAATGGTGTATGGATCAACTATTCCATTTACATCATCTTCTTCAAGCTTGTCTTGAACTCCTACAAAACTGCGGTACATTGGCATTGGATAAGGCTGGCCATCTTCGCGGATAATTAATGGTTTTCCCAAAGATTCTCCGATGGCTTGAGTCATAACTTGGGCTTGTTTTTTCGCCTTTTTCATGGCCTCAATCCGTAATTCCTGATAAACACTGTCTTGGTTGCTGTAGGCGGTTTTATAGATAGATGCTTGGTTTATGTTGATCTTGTTAAGTTCTTGGTACAATTTCCCTAGAACATCGGCGGTTGCAACTTTCACACTGTAAACTTTCTTGTCTACTACATCCTTTTTACCCCAAGTATTGATATTCTGTAGGTTTGCCTGTGCGTTGAATAGGGTAAGGTTTTCGGTAGGAATTCCTAAATCTTTTACAATTTTCTTCAGTTTGATTTCTTGTTCGGTAATTTTTAAGGCTTTTCTGCCATCCTGAACCTCCAACAAGGTAATCATGACATGAATTTCGTTAGGGGTGATTTCTTTTTCCGCCTTGGCTTGTATTTCGATAAATGGAATTTCTTGGGCTTGAGCAAAAGAGGATACGACGAAAATGGATGCAGCTAGGAGTACAATTATTTTTTTCATGGTCGATAATACGATTTCCTCCCCAAAGGTAAACGAAAATTACAGTTGGGTTATTTTAGACAATGAAGAATGGCTGTATATTGCACGCAACTATGAGAATGTCATACGTCAATTATGTGATTTCCAGTTGTTTGCTGTTAGCTGCACTGGGTTGTAATTCATCCGTAAACACCGAAGTAGCAGTTAAAGATAGTTTGTTATTGCCCGATTCGGTGTCGGAATTTCCTGTTGCCGATGCTGAGCGGAGTTTTCCGTATGATTTTCAGGCCGGTGCCACCATGGTAATCCCTGGCGGCTATTATGAACAAGAGCCAGCGGAACGCTATTTAAAGCAGAAATTTTATGGATTGATGTTGGATAGTTCAACCATGAATTATTCTATTCAACCCATAAATGAACCTTTGGATATGTTGAATTCTCAGGACCAATACGGACATATTGGTTATTATTGGCCAATTTTGATACACCAGGGTAATGAATGTTTGTATACGTTTAGTGATAATGTTATCAATAAATCCCAATCTTCCGTGAGAAATTTGATTAAGCAACCTGTATTTCTAACAGATTCTAACTCGTTGGAATTCGCTGCATCGGACCGTAAATACAAAATTAGCTGTTTGCATACTCGTACTAAGGAAGAATCAGGTTTAGAGTATATTTCCAAGTATCGATTAATATTAAAAAGTACCGATAAGCAGGGTAGAGATTTGAAAAAGACGATGTTGAGCTATATTCCTTTTTTTGATGATGGTGCCGTGGAGATATTGTTTGTGGGTGATTTGGATGGAGATTCTTATCCAGATTTATTGATTGATAATGCTTACAAGTATACAGGTAAAGGAAAATCTATCATTTTCTACTCAACTAAAGCTTCAAAGATAAAGGGCATGCCGGTGCCTGTTTGTCAGTCCGAAATCGGGCATTTTCAATCTGAATTCGATACCAACGAAGGCTGTTAATTTTGGATGATTAATTATGCAAATATCTGGTTGGGATGAGACACCGAATACCTTAGAGAAAGAATTTGTTTTTGGTTCGTTTGAAATGGCGATAGAGTTTATCCGACAGGCAGCGATTAGGATTACGGAACTCAATCATCATCGCTGCCTGTCGGATAAAC
>CAYUNO010000261.1:0-3436 GCA_964446075.1 uncultured Flavobacteriaceae bacterium
CAGTTTTCAAGACCCAAAAATGCGGTAGCTGGCTACACGCTCAGCGTGGAAATTCGCAACCAACAGGATTTGGATTACTTGGAAACCAATTTGCCTCAATTTACCCAGGTTCAACGGGTAAAAGTGAATGCACCAGTTGATATAGCCGCCGTTTCTCACCTTATTTCTAAAATGGATAACCTGGAGGAATTGCTGCTTCAAAGTTATACCGGTATGCTATCCGATGACGACTTAACTCACTTGGAATGGCTAAATTCCTTAGTGTTGTATATTCCTGAAGGTACAGAAAATACCCAATTGCTCAATGCCAATTGGAGCCTGATGCAAGGGGTAACTTTGGTCTTTAATTCTATTCCCGACGATTATTCGTTTTTAGCCAGTTGGAAGCAGTGCAAACGACTCAATTTGGTAGGCCCGTTCGATATAAATAGTTGCAAACCCGCCATTGCTGCTTGTCAGCAATCCATGCCGCAATTGGTAGAATTTGGGATTTCCTTGGATCGTGTATATTATCTAAGCGCCGACGTGAAGCTCATGCCTTCATTGAAGCGCCTTAATATCATAGATAATCTGAGTTGGGCAACAGAAAAAGACTTGTGGAATTATGGCGATGTGGCGATGAAATTGGGATTTACGGATAAAATCAACCAAGGTAAAATCACTAAAAATCTTTTTAGAAGCTTAGATTTTCATTATCTATCGGTAAATCCTGAATTGATCGAATCGGAAAAGCAGTTTTTAACCAAACTCTTCCCCGATGTAGCCGCCCCCAAAGAGGAAGCCTCGTGGATGGATGTTACCGAAGGAAAGAAATTTGATTTTGCCGAACGATTAACACTGGAGGGGATTTCCTCCCGTGGAGCATTCCCCAAACCATTAACCAAACCCTTATTTCCCCAGTTTCAAGACGGATGGTACGAGTTTTTGGGCAGTACGGCTACCGATCAATTATTCAGCGTTGAAGGAAAGGCCATGATCTTGGTACCCAAAGAAGCCATGATTACATCCACCGGGAAACCGTTTTCCGGATCCTACACGTTTCGGGTAAAATGGATGGATAATGCGGTAAGGCAAATGGCGTATGGCGTGACTCAAACTCGCGACAGTATTGGTCAGAAATTTCCATTGAGCAGTGTGTTGGTGGTGGATATGCAGGCGTATTCAGGCTCTCAAAACTTACAACTCAATCCCAATGCGAAAATTGAATTGCGGTTTGTTTGTGATCCGAATCCATGGTGCAGGATGTATGCTTACGATACGGCTAAAGGCGGGAAATGGGAGAATTTTTATGAGTACGATTACAAGTTTGATGACGGTGCGATGGTAAGAATTGATTTTACCGAGTTTTATTCGGGTATTAAAACGGCTTCAACCGGACAAACAACAGATTTTGTTCCTACCGCCGATCGTATCAATAAACAAGGGTTTAATTACCTATTAGGACCCGATGAAACCCGCGCTGTGATTGAAAAATACGTAGAATATGCAGTGAAAAAATCGGGCACTAAGGCGCAAAATGAAAAGCAATTTGTGTTGAAAAGAGGGGCTTCAACCGTAGGAATTCGCAGGCACCCATCAAAAACGAACCCCGAAAATGGGGTGTTTGAATTTAATATTTACGACAAAACCGAATGGTTGTTTCCTGATTTGAAGTCGATATCCAATTACCCCTTGGCTTTTGCCACAGGGATGGAGCGGAAATTGGTAATGCAAGATTTTTTTCGAGTTCAGAAGTTTTGGGATTACTTTTTCTTTAAAAGCGGAGATCGTTGGTTTTTGCAATTGAGAGGTACCGATGGGTTATGGCAAATAGAATTATTGCAGCCAAAGAATAGATATAAATCCAATCCTCGATTGGCAAAATTGGAACAGATGAAGTTTGATAAATTGATGAGTAAAGTGGTGATGATTCAGACGCAACGACATCGAACCAGTGATTTGAATATGCAGAATGAGTGGAAGGCAAGCGTAAACCAAAGTTCCAGTGCTGCTTTGGATGTAGCGGCACCGCCAAAAGGAATGGTACGAAACTCATTTAGAGTAAGAAGTTTGGGTAGATTTGCATTTGCTCAGCCAGTTACATTGGATTCGGGATTGCAATTAACGATGGTAATGGCCAATGCCGGTAAGGCACCCTTGGATGTTCAGCGTTGCGCAATTGTGTTTAAAGATCCCCAACGGATTGTTTGGTTTCAGGCCAACAATCAATACAACATATCATTAAATCCTGCTAAGGTATCGGCCATTATTGTAGAGGATAAAGAAGGGCAGATCTATGGTATAAATGGGGATGAGTTTCGGAAGTTGGAAGAATTGAAAAATAATTTGTTGTTTTATTTACCGTTGAATCCATTGGGAGAGAAACAACTCAATAAAGAAAGCTTGGAATTGCTGTTGTATGGTAAAAAATTCAAGTTGCCTGCTAACTTGCCTTTGAATAATGCTCCTGGAAAGAAATAGTTTTGAATCCAACCACGTAAGCAACCATCTACATATCGAACAACCCCAATATTCAACAACCAAATTAGTTAGCTATCCATGTCACCCTTGTTTATCGGTATCGCCTTATTGAGTTATTTCGGCCTCTTACTTGGAATTGGCTATGTCACCGGGAAAAAAGCGACTTCGGATGGCTATTTTGTTGGGAATCGACAGAGTCTGTGGTGGTTGGTAGCTTTAGGGATGCTGTCCGATTCCATGAGCGGAGTATCCTTTATTTCTGTGCCGGGTAGTGTGAAGGCGGCTCATTGGAGTTATATGCAGGTTGTTATGGGCTATGTTTTGGGCTATGTGGTGATAGCCTATGTGTTACTTCCTTTGTATTACAGAGCGCAGTTAACCAGTATTTACACGTATTTAGGCGATCGTTTTTCGCCGTTGCATCAGCAAACCGGTTCGGGATTTTTTGTGCTTTCCCGATTGATGGGCAGTGCAGCGCGTCTGTATTTAACCGCCGCTATTTTACAGCGATATCTGTTTGACGCGATGGGAATTCCTTTTGCGTTGTCGGTGGTAATTATCATTCTCCTGATTTTGGCGTATACCTACAAAGGTGGGATAGGAACCTTGGTATACACCGATGCCTTACAAAGTGTCTTTTTAATTGGCGGCGTAACAATTTGTCTGTTGGGATTGCTGTTTGCAACAGGCGATTGGATGCTGTTATGGCAAAAAGGGTTAGGCGCTTCGCCTTGGGTACGCATTTGGGAAAATCCAATATCATCTATGTTTGAATGGAATCCCATGGTCAAAAATTATTTTTGGAAGCATTTTTTAGGCGGAGCAGCGATGTGTGTAGTCATGACGGGTTTGGACCAAAACATGATGCAAAAGAACTTAAGTTGCAAATCGCTGGGGGAGGCACAAAAGAACATGATAACCACCGCAGGCGTGATATTTTTAGTGAATATAATTTTCTTAAGCTTGGGAGTAATGA
>CAYUNO010000262.1:0-3425 GCA_964446075.1 uncultured Flavobacteriaceae bacterium
CAATTGTACACCGCGGATTTACAGAAGCCGACAGCAGTCACATCTTCATTAGCACATATACAAATAATCAAAACATCAAATTGAGTTGGTTGGCCGTCCCTGATGCACACAGTTACAATATTTATGGTGGGGTTTTAACCTCTGACAAACTTCTCGCGACATTGCCTGCATCTGTATTGTCTTACACCGCAGAAATCCCGGAACCTGCTCCGTATTCATTCAATGTAATTGCACTCGATAGTTGTCAAAAAGAAAGCAAAGTTGGCAGGTCAGGAATACCCATTTTTCTTAATTACACCCAAGACGAAAATCGCAGCGTTACTTTAAACTACACTGCTTACAAGCAATGGGAAGTACCAATAATAAAATACGAGATTTATACCCTGCCGGTATGGTCGTCTCCCATCAAAGACAATGGAATGGCTTTGAATTATTTAGATCATGAATTTGCCAAAACCCCAAATGGCCTAGAGGACACAATGAGGTGCTATGCGATAAAGGCCGCGGGACTTGATGGCAGAGAAAGCTGGAGTAACCAGGTTTGCGCCAAAAGACAGCCTGCGGTTTTTTTACCAACCGCATTCACACCAGACGCCAACGGATTAAATGATATTTACTTGCCAGCAGTTATCGGGATGCGTAGTTATGAATTATCCATTTACAATCGCTGGGGTCAAAGAGTATCTCAAACCTATAATGCAGGATGGAAACCCGATGGGATTTCTACCGGTGTGTATGTCGCCGTATTTATTGGCACTGATATCAATGGGCGAACCATCCACCTCCACCAAACCATTCATTTGTTGCGGTAGAACAAAGGTTGGGCGCATTGCACAGCCAAGTAATCAACATGAATGACCATAAACGTACCCACAAACTCTCTACTTTATACCAATCGATTAACCACGGATCATCTACGCTTTATCGTTCATGTTTCCCTAATAATTTATGGGGAAACAAAATATATCACCCCTTCAAATTCGTAATTTGGCCTAAACAACTTGGGACAAACAAATTAAATTGAGGAATTCCCTTCATATTGAATCCTCGAATGCCTAACCTCATTCAATAGGCATTGCCTTAATTCGAGCCTAATTATTATTTGCAAATATTGCAAATCGCAATAGATGAATAACGCAATAACTAATTAGGGTATTAATTTAGGTGTTTAGCATTCAACAAACTAAAACGACATACATTAAAAATAAACCTATAGGTTGATATTATGAAAATTGATTGTATATTTGAAGGCCAATTATTTACGTTACGGGTAAAACGCACCAAAACAGATTGCGACTATACGCGATAAAGATGTCAAAACGAATGGAACATCATCCTTGCACCCAAAAAGAACTAATCAAATTAGAACAAGCCCGTCAATATTTTGAATTAAACGACACATATAACGAAGACGCCTTTTATGAATTAATCACACAATCATGAAAACTGGGAATAAAAAATTCGACGAGAGTATAATTCACAAGTCCGACGCTTTAGCGAAGAATAAAGAGCGTATTAAGCATCGTGAAATGCTGAGAGAATCGAGAAAAATCGCACTCAAGGTTCTTATCAAACTGGATGAATTAGGCATGAAACAATGCAAATTGGCCGAGCTCATGCAGGTTTCGCCACAGCAAATTAGCAAAATCGTCAGTGGAAGCGAGAACTTAACCATTGAAACACAAATTAAACTTCAGAACATCCTCAACATTCCAATACTAGCTAGTTTTTACGAAAACGAGGATACACAGGCCATAGCAATGCCACCACTTAACGAAAAGTATCATTTAATAAACTCAGGTCTCGATATCAGCGCATATTCAAATTCAACTCTTGGAGAATTAAGCACGCTAGTTATTGAAAACAAATCAAATGTCCTAGTACTTGAAACGGCCTCATGAAAAAAACAAAATCAAATATTCTCTTTCAAATTCATCGAATAAAAACAGAACAATTTGCCATTATCGAGGAGCACTTCGCACCAACTGAACCCGTGGAATTACTTTCTAAAATCGCTTTTAAATTAGATAGGCAACAAAAGCGAATCGGTACTTTTATGTCGTTTGATTTCCATCAAAATCAGAAAGTATTTATGAAGATATCGTGTAGCTGTCATTTTCAAATTGAAGCTTCCTCCTGGGAACAATTGTCTCAATCCAATTCTACTATTACTATATCCCAACCATTTCTTCTCCATATAGCCACCATCACAACAGGAACTATCCGAGGTATTTTATTCTGCAAAACCGAAGGAACTTCTTTCTCCAATTTTATTATTCCAACCATCGACCTAACCAAAATGGTTTTAACCGATGCTGAGTTTGAATTGAATTAATCTAAATCATTAATATGTGATATAAGAATATCACATATTATTCCCACAACTTCAAATTTAGTTCAACTTATAAAACAGTCCTAAAGTAGTTGAGCGGGTTGTGAAATTTGTAAAATTATCAAACGGACAAAGATTATATGTACTTTGTAAGGATACATCAAACTTCTTACTTATACTCTTTTGCACTGAAATTGACAACGGAAAAACTATTGGAAATGATACAGATTTAACCTGCTGAGGCATTAAATTATACCAAGTTTCACCTGTATATTTCGATGTATAGGGAACATACTGATTAACGAATGCAGATGTAGTGAATGCAGATGTCCCTAAACCTAAAGCTGTAGTTATTTTAAATCCTGAATTCTGCATTAATACACGTTCAATTTGAATACCTAAATCCAAAGTTTGAATGACACCACCCGTCCCTATTTCCGGAGAGATTATGCTATTATTAAATCTATGGGAAGAATAGCCTAGAGAACTAACTAAATTCAATTTACTACTCAAAGTTTGAAAGAATTTACCCTGAATTGCCAATCCTGGACCTAATGTTGTAAAATCAGACTTATTAACTTGAGATATTCCCGAATTAATTGAAAATCCATTTTTATTAACTGTATTTATTTGTCCTTTAAGAGGAGACATGAGAAGTACTCCAGAAATCAAAAGAAATTTTATTTTTTTCATTTTTTTTATTTTTAACAATTCAAAAGTGAAAGAAATAAAAATAACAAATATGATTACATGTAACTAAAAATAAAATATTTTTAAAGATGTAAAAATCAATGCCACTGTAATACTCTTACCTAGACCGAAAACGAAGATTCTAATGATATAGCTATGCCGTGAATGTAGGCAACCTCGAGGTTAAACAATCTTCAAATCAAAACAGTTCCATTTACATAATTGGAGAATCTCTTCACCTAGTATGCACCTGTGAAATTACTATTTAATATCTCGTTTCAATTAGAACGACAACAAAAGTGGCATTTTTCAATTAATAACCAAAGACAATTACGGTCATCATCAGAGGAATAATAGTCTGCAAAACATAAGGTATAAAAATATCAATCGGAAAAATTCTCAC
>CAYUNO010000263.1:0-3424 GCA_964446075.1 uncultured Flavobacteriaceae bacterium
GAATCCTCAGGTAGAAGTTCAAATTCTCGCTTCTCTAACCGCGGAAGTAACGAAGGCAGACAGTTCGAAAATAGAAAATTCGACAATAAAAACACCGATTCAAGAGGTTCAGAAAATCGAAGCGCCGATAATAAAAGTTCCGATAGATCCTATAATAAATCCAACAGACCTAACCGTTTTGGAGATCACCAAGGATTTGGTAAAAATAAATCGGAAAGAAATAACCGCGAATTCCGCGGAACCGAAATGAACCAATTATCTAAGCCTAAGAACTATGATAAGAATTTCGACCAAGTAGAATTCATTATCATGGACGAATTAACGAAAGAAAGAAGCTCAGAAAGACCTTCCAACTCAAATCCTAAATTCAACTCTGGAAATAGATTTGGCGATCGCTCAAGAAACGAAAGAGATAATTCTCGCGGTTCTAGAGGTGCTTTTGGTGGAAATAGAAACAGTGATAGCAGACCTTCTCGCGGTAATAATGGCGGTCAGAACTTAGACCCCACCGCAAGAAATGAAGTATTTGGAAAACCTAGAAGAAACGAAAATGCCGGTGGATTTGGAAGAAACACCAATTCTGAAGGCGGCCGTGGAAGAGATGCCAATGGCACAAGGGGATTTGGAGCTTCAAGCAGCAGCGACAGACCAAAACGAAACTACGGTGGTGGTAACTCCTTTGGAGGTCAATCTTCTTTTGGAGGGAATTCCAATGGGGGGAATAAACGCAGAAAAAACCCAGCTGGACACAAAAACAAATTCAAAGCAAGCTCATTCTAATAAAATGAATTTCTAAAAAAGGCCTTCTTTTTACAAAGAAGGCCTTTTTGTTTATTGCAGCGTTAATCAAACGTGCTAAGCTGCATCAAATTATCTAAAAATAATATTGTAGAATACAAACATCCACCCTAATAACTGACTGAATAATTAATCTCACTTACGCTTGTATTCCTTGCAACCAACAACAGAACAAATTGGACATTCCGCCTCATTATGTCCACGCGCTGGGCAATATTGCCTACCAAAAAATATAATTTGTAAATGCGCTTTATTCCATAATTCCCTTGGAAACAACTTTTTTAAATCGTGTTCTGTTTGTTCCACATTTTTTCCGTTGGTTAAACCCCAACGCGTGCCCAATCGGTGGATATGAGTATCTACTGGAAATGCAGGAACACCAAAAGCCTGACTCATCACAACAGAAGCTGTTTTATGTCCTACACCAGGCAACTCTTCCAATGCCTCAAAAGATTGAGGCACTTCACCTTGATATTTATCCAATAAAATCTGAGATAGATTCCAAATTGCTTTGCTCTTTGCGGGCGACAAACCACATGGTTTAATAATCTCTCGTATTTCTTCAATGGTTAATTGCACCATTGCTTGAGGTGTATCCGCTTTTGAGAATAGAAGGGGTGTAATCTGATTTACCCGCTCATCCGTACATTGCGCCGATAACAACACAGCAATTAACAGCGTATAGGCACTGTAGTGATCCAAAGGAATAGGTGTCTCTGGGTATAATCGCTCCAAAGTATCAATGATAAACTGAGCTTTTTCCTTCTTTTTCATTAAAACAATTGATAATAATATTTGTCTGAAGATAGACTATACAAACTCAGAATTCTTCTTATTTCCTCCGCATAATAAGGCTTACCAACCATCATTGAACATTCATTCTTTAATACTACCTCTTTAGTAAGTTGATGCTGAATTATTGCCGATTCCACTATGCCTTTCTGAATTTTCCAAGTCCAATTAATTTCTCCTAAATCAGGGGTGCTAATTTGTTTTGTTACTGAAAAACTGGGAGAATAACCAAAAATCCATGAATCAAGTGCAAACTTACTGGATACCAATTGATTAATACTCTCTTGTTCCTCGTTAGTCAACCCACCAAAATTTGTTCCATATAATACTTCAAACCCGGCTTTTAATTCAGCCAAAACACATTCCATATCTCTGTATTTTGGAAAATGATCACCCAGATTTGTTACGGTAGATCGATTACTTTTTACTGCTTTATCAATGTAAGTTCCCGCGGCGTGTAAAGTTTCCCCAAGTGCACTTAAATTAGCATTAAACAGTAGTGTTCCATGATGTAAAACTCTTCTGCCTTGTTGATAAATGTGCTGCGCATTTCCACTTATTTTATCTGAACCAAACAACAAATCATGCCGAATCGAATAAGTGGTATCTATTCCCATACCATTCAAAACCGTTCTAACTGGCTCTAAAAATTGCTTGTAATCGACGGCCTTATCTAAGCTATCTCCAATAGGCTGAATAAAAGTGAAATTTACATTACCCAAATCGTGAAACACCGTTCCACCACCAGAAATTCTCCGTGCCGGAGCAATGCCATTTCGCTTACAATAATCAACATTAATCTCGGCACAAATGTTTTGATGTTTACCGCAAACTACCGCTTTGTTACTGCGCCAAATAATTAAAATACTTTCAGAAGTTTGATGCAAGAAATAAGCTTCTACGGCTAAGTTATAATAAACATCTAGTCTGTCTAAATCTATCAGCCTCATGCACTAGGAATTAGTTTTCCGATTGCGCTTTAACTCAAAATTCTGACCCAAATACACCTTTCTCACTAACTCGTCACCCGCTAAATCCTCTGCCGTACCCTGCTTTAACAACTTACCCTCAAATAACAAATACGCTCTATCCGTTATAGACAATGTTTCTTGAACATTATGATCGGTAATTAAAATTCCAATATTCTTCTCTTTTAGTTTCCAAACAATTTGCTGAATATCCTCTACTGCGATAGGGTCAACACCTGCAAATGGCTCATCTAATAGAATAAACTTAGGATCCGTTGCTAACGCCCTTGCAATCTCCGTTCTACGTCGCTCACCTCCCGAAAGCACCTTACCTAAGTTTGTTCTTACTTTACCAAGTCCAAATTCGGCAATCAACTGCTCCAATTTTTCCTTTTGCTGAACTTTGGACAAACGAGTAGTTTCTAAAATTGCCTGAATATTATCCTCAACGCTCAATTCTCTAAATACCGATGCTTCTTGTGGCAAATACCCTACACCCGATTGAGCCCTCTTATACATAGGCCACCGTGTTATTTCATCGCCTTCTAAATAAATACCTCCTTCGTCAGGTTGTACCAATCCAACAAACATATAAAACGTTGTGGTTTTACCCGCTCCATTGGGACCCAACAATCCAACAATTTCACCCTGATTTACCTCAACCGAAACATCGTTTACAACGCGCTTAGCGCCGTATTGCTTTACTAAATGAGTGGATTGAAGTTTCACAAATGCAAAGATATTAATTTATTATCCCGATGTAAGATACAATTAAAAACAAAAAAGGCGGTATCGCGCCGCTACAACCTATTGTCCTTGCTGCCTTCCGGCCCTGGGGAATTGAACGGGGAGCTGGCCGTACCGCC
>CAYUNO010000264.1:0-3411 GCA_964446075.1 uncultured Flavobacteriaceae bacterium
GGCCATCGGCTCATGAATCAGATAAACCTCCTTGGCCCCACTTCGTTCAGCACTGTCTTTAACAGCTCTTTTTTCTACTTCCGTTATACCCGATGGTATACAAATAACCATTTTTAATTGTGGAGGAGCAATCCATCTGTTTTGATGATTAAGCATTTTAATCATTCCACGAATCATATGTTCAGCGGCTTGGAAGTCGGCAATTACACCATCTTTTAGTGGACGAATACAACGAATGCCTTCGTTTTCCTTACCAAACATTTGCATCGCATCTTTTCCAACTGCTATTACATTTCCAGTTTGTCGCTCAATTGCAATGATACTCGGCTCATCCACAACTACCTTGTCTTTGAATATAATTAATGTATTCGCTGTACCTAAGTCGATGGCAAGCTCTTGGGTAAGAAAACTAAAAAGTCCCATTAGTAATGAAGTGTTGTCGCAAAATTAAATATAACATCCGTTTTTCAAGCAATTTATCTTAAAAATCCCACTGTAAACCAATTAAATGTTGGGATTTTTGTAATTTTTTGTCAATATTGGGTACGGCAAATTCATATTTCAATGGAAATCCCATTATGTAAGTACTAATTCCGAAGCCAAAACTTGAAATCCAAGGACTGTGCAAAGAAGTGTACCATAACTGATAATTACTCGAGCTGATTTGTTTTGTGTGATATGGATTGGAAAGCGAATTAGGACTTTTATCTATAAAAGCCATACCAGCATCCCCAAAAAAATACAAGGTCAAATCGCTAATGAATATATTTCGTATTTGGTTTTTAATCAATGATTTAAACAACTCTATTTCGATTTGCTGTTGAATTGAAAAAAAGGAGGATCCTACTCGGCTACCAAATAAAAAGCCGCGCACAGGCAATCCAAAGCCAATCATATTGAAATTTGTAGTTGACTTCATGGCCGGAATTTTTTCAATAAATTGTTCGCTGTTTATCCATCCGTCTGTACCACCCAATAAATACAATGTTTGAGTCTTTCCTAAAGAATATGTACCACTAAATCTATTTTTATAGGCCCAGTGTTTGCCTATCGATTTATCTGTTGCTCCGTCAAATTTAAAAAGAAAATTATATTCGTTACTCGGACCAAAATAGGTGGAACCCGCGGTGAGTTTGGTTTGTAAATTCCAACGTTTTAATGACGTTTGATTGCTAGAATTCAGAGAATTGTAACCAAGTGAAAAGAATAAACTGCCTAAAACATCCTTGGATGATGGCGTTATTGTCTGACTAATGCTACTAATTCTTGAGTAAAATGCATCGTATCGGATTTCTCCGTCAATCGTAGCAGTAATCAGATTGAACCAATCTCTGGAAATACCCAAATGATTACTTAGAGAGCTATTTCGAATTAAATTATTCTCATCGGAAAGGAAATTTCGATTTCGCCATAATAAACTATGAATAAAGGTGAATTTATTTTTTAAATCCACTTGTTGGTTGAGTTCCATGCCTAATCGACTGCCAGTAATATTGCTGTAAATCCTCATAGTTAAATTATGATGATTTAGTTTATCGGCAATATGCAATCGAATGTTTGGAGTAAATGGACTATTTATTAAATTCTTTAATGGTAACTTATTGTAATAAGTAAAATTTCTATTTTCATAATTACTTAAATAAACACCTGCATGCTTGAGGTAGTATCCTGGTGTAATTAATTGAATATCATAATCGCCAATATATTGATTTAATAGTTGTTGCTTAGTTTTACTTGTCCAAGATTTTACAGGGAAATTACTAATAAAATAAAAACCAAGGGCCGTAGGTTTTATATAAATTGAATCCGGATTTGAGTATGTTGGTACTTTGGATTCTACCTCTGATTGTTTATATAGTTTAATTATCTCTTGCTTGCTTTCCTGCCAATTATCTAAAATTCTCACTATGGGGAATTTACTTTGAATTCCGCACTCCAATATTTGATTTCGATAATCTTTAAAATGTCTAAAGAATTGTAATGTACTTCCTGTATTCCATTGTAGATCATCTTCTTTGTTGAATTCAATGAAAGTAAGTTTCCAGAAATTATTATTTCCGATTGAATAACTTATTCGATTTTCTGTTTCCATTAATACACTGCCAATAATGGGTAATTTATTGAAACTATCCGAGCGTAACAGAGTGAAAAGCTTATTTTGAATTCTGTAAGTAGAAAGTACGTAAGTTGGGCCAGCAGGTTGTACATCTGCATTACTAGACTTATTTTGTTTTATACTAGATATTACTAATAGATAATGGTTGTCTTTCTTTACTGAATACCCTTCAGAATGAGTTTCAATAATTGAACTTGAAATGGATTTTAAAAATTCTTGATAATTGGTTGATAGGACTTTATGAATGCTAAATGTTAAACCACAATTCACATCTTCTAAATTAACTGTAAAACTATCTATATCAATTATATCAGCTTCGTCGTTATAAGAATATACATAACATGAAATTCCCATCCTTACAGCAAGGTTAAAAGTATTAAATAGACTATCATACCACAATTGATATTCATTTTTACGATACCAAGGATTTATTTGATCGTTAGAAATAAATTCGGAAATTATTTTTTGTTCTTTTGATGCCGATAGAAAAACCAATTTATCACCAATTTCATCGGATAACAGTAAAAAGCAAGAATTGGATTTGCTTGTTGTAATATTCTGTATTGTTTTACCAACAAAAAAATCCGGTATCGAAATATCGCTGGATTGAGTATCATATTTTAGACTAATAACTGGGAGGTTGAGAAACCATTCGTCAAAAGTTTGTTTGTACTGGAATAAAAAAGCTTCATTCAATTGATTTGTATATTTTACTGTAAACCAAATGGTAGATTCAATATTCTTATTTTTGCTAATTAAAATATTGAACCATACATATTTACCAAAAGTAGCTTGTGCTTCGTTTGGAATTTTATGGATATTTTCATAATACCCTGATTTAGAAAATAATAAATATTGATCGGCATCTTTAGCGCTCCAAGGCGCAGCATTTAAACTACAATATCCATGAATCAACCATAAAGGCAATCTAACTGCATCGCCTTGATTTAATCTTTGTTTAACACCCACGCCATGAAGAAATTCGTCAAGTAAAATGTAGGATACTAAAAATCGAATATCCGATTTAATGGCTTGAAAGCGTTGTGCAACAAACAAGGGTAGTATTTTCTCCGTATTGTAAATTTGTGGTAGATTGTGTTGTTCGCAGTAAATTTTAGTATTTCTATATGCTTGTTGATAAGCTGCTAGATCGGTAAACAGCATAAATTCTACATCTGCCGTTAACTTATATCCAATTTGCAACTCAATTTTCTGCAAACTTTCATTTACTTGAATGAATATACTGTCGATCAGGGTTTTGTGTACTTTGGGGTTGAGATGGGTAATTAATTTAA
>CAYUNO010000265.1:0-3389 GCA_964446075.1 uncultured Flavobacteriaceae bacterium
CTGGGATTTCAGGCCCAATTGGGTGCCGGAGTTAACTCCATGGGATTGAGTGCGGGGATAAACTACAGCTTTAAATAAATTATGACACCCATAATATCGGCAAGAAATGTGAATAAAACTTTTGGCACGCAAGCCGTAAGTAAGAACATTTCCATCGACTTAAATCCGGGAGAAATATATGGACTACTGGGTCCAAATGGCGCGGGAAAAACCACATTAATCCGAATGTTAGCCACCATCACGCAACCTGATTCCGGCGAATTGTTTTTTAAGGGAGAACCCCTACACCCCAACCACAGTCAACGGATGGGATACATGCCAGAAGAGCGCGGATTGTATAAGAAAATGTCGGTTGCCGATCAATTACTTTTCTTCGCACAACTTCGTGGTCTGAGTAAATCCGATGCGAAAGCCAATGTAAAATATTGGTTGGAGCGATTGGAGATGATGGATTGGGCCAAGAAAAAAATCGAGGAAATTTCCAAAGGGATGGCTCAAAAAGTGCAGTTTGTAAGCTGTATTATGCACAAACCAGAACTGCTTATATTAGACGAACCCTTTTCGGGATTCGACCCAGTAAATGCAGATTTAATAAAAGAACTTATTCTTGAACTACAACAAGAGGGTTGCAGTATTTTATTTTCCACCCACCGCATGGACAACGTGGAGGAGCTCTGCTCTAAAATCGGAATAATACATCAAGGAGAAAAAGTAATGGATGGAAGCATCAATGAAATCAAACGTAACAACTTTTCTGGAAAGTACGATGTAGGTTTCCATCAATCCATGGACGATGCAACTTGTCCTGTAACACCCCTAAAAACATGGAATACCAACGATGGCAGATTCATGATGCGCTTCCAAACCTCGGAAAGCCTAACGCCAGAGAATTTGTTACATTGGTCGATAAATCAATCGTCTCCCATGGTATATTTTTCGGAATACATTCCCAGCATCCATGACATTTTTGTATCTACTGTTGAACATTCAAATCCAGTAAACCATGAGTAATTTCAAAAACATTTGGGTGATTTTCAAACGGGAATACATGACCCGCATCACCAATAAAACCTTTATTATCATGACCTTCTTAGGTCCTTTGCTCATAGCAGGATTTTATGCTTTAGCAATTTACATAGCGGTTTCCGATGAAAAGGAATCCGAGGTACAAACGGTATTGGTTTCCGATCAAAGTAAGCAGTTAAAACTTAGCGATTTTAGCAATTACAAAGTGTTACCCGCCCCGGATTACGATTACCCACAACAGCGAATAGACTCTGCTAAAACCTATGTGAATCGTGGCATTTGCTATGCTTGGTTACAAATAGAAGACCAAGACCTAAGCGTTTTGGATTCAACCACATTGTACAGCACCGAAGCACCTTCGTTAACCCAAATGGAGTCCATCAACCAATGGATTAGTAATCAATCAAAAGAAAAACAATTGGTAAAATTTGGAATACGGCCCAGCACTTTGGACTCTATTGATGTTACCGGATCGGTTCGGTTGATGGAAATTAGCGACCAAGGCGAAGCAAATAACAGCTCTAGCGGATTAAAAAGTGGTATTGGCTTTATTTTAGCCTTCCTAATTTACATGTTTATTTTCATGTACGGTGCCACAGTAATGCGCGGAGCCTTCGAAGAAAAAAGCAATCGCATAGTGGAAGTCATTGTATCCAGTGTAAAACCCTTTCAATTGATGATGGGTAAAATATTGGGTATTGCCGCTGTTGGACTTACCCAGGTGGCAGCTTGGGTAATTCTAATAGTAACCTTGGTTGTGGTGGGTGGATCGGTGGTTGGAAAACAAAAAATGAGCGAGTTCAAGCAACAATCTTCCGCTTTGAGCATGGATAGCACCTTTGCATCTGCGGGGTTACCATCCAACGGAGAAATGGCCACCAACTCAAATCCAGTGGCAAAAATGAGTGCTTTATCCGATTTTCTTAGCGGAACAGAATCCATACCCACAGGAGAAATACTATTAATATTCGTTTTATATTTTATAGGAGGTTACTTACTCTATGCGAGCATGTTTGCCGCCATTGGTGCTGCTGTAAATCAAGAAACCGAAACGCAGCAATTCATGCTG
The DNA here is from genome assembly GCA_964446075.1 of uncultured Flavobacteriaceae bacterium. GTDB lineage: Bacteria > Bacteroidota > Bacteroidia > NS11-12g > UBA955 > JAGKXC01. The sequence continues at coordinate 2,096 of CAYUNO010000265.1, forward strand.
CCTATCACCATGCCGTTGGTATTGAGTTTCGTAATTGCTCAATCCGTTGCATTGAAAGCCCCGAACGGAAGTACGGCGGAATTATTTTCGATGATTCCCTTCACTTCCCCCATTATCATGGTGGTGCGCGCGCCGTTCGGAGTTCCGCTCTCTCAACTACTGATGAGTCTAGGACTGCTTATTCTAACCTTCGTTTTCATGGTTTGGCTAACCTCCAAAATCTATAGAATAGGCATCTTGAGCTACGGCAAAAAGCCCAGTTGGGCCGATTTATGGAAGTGGATCCGACAATAAACGGTACAACCCTAAACAATAAACATGAGAATATAGATTGAAACCTAATTTGATTTATTTCAATCTGATTCAATTCCTTTAAAAACGCACGAACGTTCCTAACGGCAATCGATTACCTTGGGAATCTGGCAAATACAATTCACCGGATTGGATATTCAACAAATCCGAACCGGTGGATTTAACTTGTTTGCGAATAAGGTTTTCCGCTACCATTGCAGAAAATCCCATGCTGTACAAGTTCAGCAAAAAGAAGCCATCCGCTGCCAGAATTTCACCACACAATCCCATCAATTCATTGAGTTGTTTTTCTAGTAACCACTTTTCCCCTTCGGGGCCTCTTCCATATGCCGGTGGATCTAACAGTATTCCGTCGTATTTTTTACCTCTACGTGCTTCGCGTTGAACAAATTTAAACGCATCTTCAATCAACCATCGAATACCATCCATCCCAGACTCTTCCATATTCTCCCGACTCCAAGTAACAACCTGCTTTACCGAATCAACGTGCGTAACATCTGCGCCTGCCGCACAAGCTGCCAGCGATGCACCACCCGTATAGGCGAATAAATTTAATACTCGCGGTTTGGTAGAAGTATTGACTTCTGAGCCCTCATTATTATGTGAGCCCCTACTTGCCTGATGTCCCCCAATATACTTTTGCTTTTGCTTAGTAACTTGTTCGAATATCCAATCCCAATTGGAGGCTTGCTCTGGGAATAAACCCACATGCTTGAAACTCGTTAATCCCAAGCGAAATTTCAACGATTTCCCAAACAACGGATACGAAACCCACCATCGTTCGGGCATAGTTGGTTTTAATTGCCAACTCCCTTTTTCTGGATCCCCGCCTACTCCCCGCGCAAACGTGGCCGATGCCAATTGAACCCATTGCTTTTCTTCCAAAGATTTATCCCAAATAGCTTGGGGTTCAGGTCTTCTTAACACCCATTTCCCAAATCGCTCTAACTTTTCAAACCCACCCGAATCAATTAATTCATAA